>CALVUN010000037.1 GCA_944363595.1 uncultured Bacilli bacterium | reverse complement strand
TATGGTTTGAATGTTGTAAATAATGAGACTATTTCTTTTTTACATAGTATGAATGTTAAAAAGGTAACTATTTCACCAGAATGTTTGGATGATAATATAGAACTTCTTGATAAGAATGATGTTGTAGTAATGATATATGGTAGAATGGAACTTATGGTTATGAAATGTTGTCCTTTGAAAGAGATATTTAATGGTTGTATTAAATGTAATGATAGTAATAAACATTATTGTTTAGAGGATAGTTTTGGTAATAAGTTTCCTATTATTAATAATAATTGTCTTACAAAAATTATGCATTATAAGAATTTAGATATGGATGTTAATAAATATATGAAATTTGGTTTTAGGGAATTTCGTTTAGACTTCTTTTATGAAAAGGGAGATGATGTTAGAAATATTATTTTGAAATTGAGGGATGAATTACGTTATTACATTATAAATACATAAATAAAAATGAGCATAATGTTCTTTACACCAAAAACTACAACATAGCGAACATATTTATATAAATTAGCTATTCCATCATCATTATAATATAAATATTAATGATTACAAGATGTTACTTATAACTTTTGTGACTTATATTTATAGTATTACAGATTGGCTAGGATTTTGTTTAAATTCTTTCATAATAATTTTATTTTTTATCTATTTTTCTAGAATTTTGATAAATATTTTTAACATTATTTTTTTAAATTTTATGTTGTGGACTTCATCTGCCGTATGTTATAATTTTGTGTTATAATATATAATTGTTTATGAAAGTGAAGATTTAATTGATTAAAAGGAGTAAAAAAATATATTAAATTTGCTAGGTAACTATATTGAAATTAATATCTTTTATAGGTTTAATAGTAGGTATGCTTATAGTAATAATTGAAATATTAAATTTCTTTTAAATTAAAGATTTTTTGTTAGAAATTTGATATAATTATATAGAGATGTTAAAAAAAATTTTAATGAGGGGAGAGAAAATAAATGGAACAAAAAAAAGATCCATTCAAGTCTGATAAACCACTTTATGATTATAGTATAGAGTATGATTATTCTCATTTGCCAGAATCATTAAAGATAATTATATCTGAATTAGAAGATTTTGATAAAACTGGAGATTGGTTTAATTATGATATGAAATTTCCTGAATTGGATATAGAAGCAAAATCATATTGGCGTAATGGAATAATTACAGAATATGATTATAAAACATTATTGAAGAAGTATGGAGGAATATATGATTAAAATAGAAAATTTTGATTTGTTAAGTCCTAGTGGAATAAGTTATGGTGGGCATGGTGGAAGTAAAAGAGGAATTATTATTAATGATGAGAGATGGTTTTTAAAATATCCAAAATCAACTAAAAGTATGGATGTTGAAGGATTGTCTTATTCAACAACACCATTATCAGAATATCTTGGTTCACATATATATGAATCAATAGGGTTAGAAACACATGAAACAAAACTAGGGTTTGCTAATGGTAAAATAGTAGTTGCTTGTAAGGATTTTTTAGATAGTAACGAAACTATAATTGATTATAATATGATAAAAAATGAATATGATGAAAATGTAGAAAAAGCAATAGAGCATTTGTCTTCTAGTTCTATTGAAGATTCAAATCAAAATCTTGAAGAAATATTGCTTATTATGGAAAAAAATCCTTATTTTAAATCTATTCCTGAATTAAAGAAGAGATTTTGGGATATGTTTGTTATAGATGCTTTTATTAGTAATAATGATAGAAATGAAGGTAATTGGGGATTAGTTTTAAATAAAGAAACTAATGAATTAAGATTATCACCGGTGTATGATAATGGAGCAGCTTTTTATAATAAATCAAATGATGAGAAATTAATTTCTATTTATGAAGATGCTTTTAAATTTAAACAATCTGTTTATGAAAGTTCTGTTTCGATATATCAAAAAGATGGTAAGAGAATTAATCCATTAAAATATATTGAGAGTATGGAAGATAAGGAATGTAATAAAGCAGTATTAAGGATGATACCTAAAATTGATATGAATAAAATAATAAATATTTTTGATGAGTTGCCAGAAGAATATAATGGTTTACCTGTATTAAGTAAAATTCAAAAAAAATATTATTTAAAATCACTTGAATATAGATATGATAATGTTTTACTTCCTACTTATAATAAATTATTAGAATTGGATAGTAATTCTAGTAATAGTGATTAAATATATATTTAGTGAGGACAAGTTCACTTTAAACGAGTGGACTTTTTATTTTGAAATTAGTTGAACTAATACTAATTTACTAATGGAAGATAATAGTTAAGTTAGATAAACATTAATATAAGAATTTGTTTATATTTACATAATTTTAAAATATCATTCTTTATTTTGGAAGTGGTTTTGATTTTTTTAAATTTTAGGTTGCGGACTTCATCTGCCATATGTTATAATTTGTATTGGGAAGGATGATGTGATGGAGAGGTTACAAAAGGTTATTGCAATGTATGGTGATTATTCGAGGAGAAAAGCAGAGGAGTTAATTGTCAAGGGTAAGGTTTTGGTTAATGGGAAAGTAGTGAGTGAACTTGGTACTAAAGTTAAGAGTAGTGATGTTATTGTAGTGAATGGGGATGTGCTTGACAAAAATATTAACTTTGAATATTATCTTTTGAATAAACCTAGAGAAGTTGTTACTACGACTAAGGATGAGCATGGCAGAAAAACAGTTATTGACTTGATTGATACACAGATGAGAATTTATCCTGTAGGTCGACTTGATTATGATACGACGGGGTTACTTCTTTTGACTAATGATGGTGTACTTGCTAATAAGCTAATGCATCCTAGTAGTAAGATCGATAAGGTTTATATTGCTAAAGTTAAGGGAAAAGTTCTTGCTAGTGATGTTAAGAAGCTTCGTCAAGGTGTTATTATCGATGGAAGAAAGACTAGTAGGTGTATTGTTAAAATTAAAAAATATAATAAGAAAAGTAATACTACGATTGTTAAGCTTACGATTCATGAGGGACGTAATCATCAGGTTAAGAAGATGTTTATGGCTTTGGGGTATGAGGTTATTAAACTTAAAAGAGAAAAATATGCTAATTTGGATTTAAGAGGTTTAAAAGTAGGAGAATATCGTCGTCTTACTTATAAGGAAGTAACAACTTTATATAGTTTGGTAAAATGAGTATATTTTGGTAAAATCGATTTACAATAATAAATGATATGTATTATTTTTTATTGACAAATGTTTATTATGATTATATAATTTATTTGTACTAGTACAAATAGTACAATCTTTATTTTGAAATCGAGGTGTAGTATGGAACAGAAACAGATTAAGTTTATTTCGAGAATAATTACTATTATTATAACTTTGTTACTTGTTTTATTTATTATATATGGTTTTAGAGAAGGGTTATTTACTTCTAATGAAAGATTAGTTGAGTATATTAGCCACTACGGGGTTGTTGGACCTTTTGTATTTATGTTATTACAAATTGTTCAAGTTATTTTTCCTATTATTCCTGGTGGTGCTAGTTGTTTAGTTGGTGTTTTGGCTTTTGGTCCTATTTGGGGTTTTATATATAATTATATTGGTCTTTGTTTGGGATCAATGGCTGTATTTTATTTATCACGTAAGTATGGAATGCGATTAATTAGAAAGTTGTTTTCTAAAGAGACGGTCGATAAGTATTTGGGTTATATTAAGACAAATAAATTTAATTTGATATTTACGATTGGGATTTTTTTTCCTGGTGCTCCAGATGATTTGCTTTGTTATATTGCGGGAGTTAGTAAAATGAAATGGTATCAATTTATTTGGATTATTTTACTTGGTAAACCGTTAACTTTAGTATTTTATAGTTTATTTATTGATGTGTTAGGAGGATTACAATGAAAGAAGCAATTGAAGAAGCTAGAAAGACGATGTTAAATGATATTGGGGGACCTTTTGGGGCGATGATTAAGGATTTTGATGGTAATATAGTAGCGGTTAGCTCTAATACGGTACTTAGAGATAATGATCCGACAGCTCATGCGGAAATTAATGTTATAAGAAAAGCTTGTCAAAAATTGGGAAAACATGATTTGACGGGGTGTAGTTTATATACAACTGGTTATCCTTGCCCTATGTGTTTAAGTGCCGCGATATGGGCTAATATTAAATATATTTATTATGGTACGGATACTAAAGAAGCTGAACTTATTGGTTTTAGAGATGATGCTATTTATAAGTTTATTAAGAATGATGAGGGAGGACTTGTTAGATTGGTTCAGTTTGATCATGATGAATGTTTGAAACTACTTTATGAGTATCATGATGCTTCTAAACAGATATATTAAAAAACACTAACTATTAGTATAGCTAGTGTTTTTTGCTACTTTGATTAATTTGGCATGAAGAACCATTTTTTGATAATCTCCATGACATGTTGATAGGGTAAGAATTTTATCATCAGTACTTAAGTCAACATCATAGGGATTTTGACTTCTATTTTTAATGGTTATTAAGAAGTCTAAGTAATCTTCTTTGGTGTTGAAACTTGTTTGAATATAATATGTTTCGGTATCGATAATATAGGTACTAAAGACAAGCCATTCGTAGTGATATTTTTCTGTAGTCATTTTGATAATATGATTATTGGTATTGTTATACCAATCTTTATTTAAAGTGTCTTCTAGTGATCCAAACATACTTTTATCTAGGCGATCATGAGCATAAATTATGGTATTTTCTTTTAGATTATTGATATCATTACGGAAATCTAAAAATACCCAACCTGCTTCATTAGTACTTTTATCGAAAGAATGGGTTAAATAATAATCGTTGTTTGATGTTTGGACAAAGGGATAATTGATATTTGTATTTTCTACTTTTAACCAACCTACAGTATCACTGTTTTGGTTAATAAGTTTATCTAAGTCAACATCTAAATGATCGGTATCTTCTTCTAAAGAGACCGTGTTATATATATCTTCGGTTAAACTTTCGGTTTTTTTGTTATCTTGATACCATTCATAAGTTATTTGAAAACAAAAACAGAAAATAATGATACATATTACAAATCCCATGAAAAAGATTAGTTTATTTAATAAATAATTTAATTTTCTTACCATAGTATCACCAACCTCGTACATATATTATACACATTTTTTTTAAAAATGCAAATTTTAGGAATTATGTCGTTTTAGTTATCTTCTTTTTTTTTACTTAAAAAATATGATGTAATAAGGAGGATATTGATACTAATGAATAATAGAAAGGGTCTTAGTGACAAGGATGTAATTGATAGTAGAAAGAAATATGGTAGTAATAGGATCGATAGTACTAATAGTGATAGTTTTTTTAGGTTATTTATTGAGACATTGGGCGATCCTATTATTAAGATTTTACTTATTGCACTTGCTATTAAGTGTATTGTTTTGATAAGGGATTTTGATTTTTTTGAAACAATAGGAATTGCTATTGCTATATTAGTGGCTTCTTTGATTTCTTCATTAAGTGAATATGGTTCTTCAAAGGCTTTTGCTAGATTGCAGGATGAATCTTCAAAGATTAAATGTCGGGTAAAAAGGAATAATGGTATGCATGAGGTTAATATTGATGAGATTGTTGTTAATGATATTGTTAATTTACAGACAGGGGATATGGTACCTGCAGATGGGATTATTATATGGGGAAATGTTTCTTTAGATGAGTCTTCAATTAATGGAGAAAGTAAGGAGGTATATAAAGAAGCATGTAAGGATATTAGTAATTATAAAGATAATAATTTTGTTTATCGGGGTACTACTATATATGATGGCAATGCTTATATGCAAGTTATTAAAGTTGGTAAGAATACTTTTTATGGTAATATGGCAATGGAGTTACAGGAAAAGAATCCTATTTCGCCTCTTAAGATTAGGCTTACTAAGTTAGCTTCTATTATAAGTAGAATTGGTTATGTGGGAGCAGTATTGGTGGCAATATCTTTTTTGTTTTCGAAAATTGTTATAGAAAATAATTTTGATGGTTCTAAGATTATGGATACTATTAGTAATATTCCTTTACTTATTGGTTATTTGTTACATGCTCTTACACTTAGTGTAACGATTATTGTAGTTGCGGTCCCAGAAGGTCTACCGATGATGATTACTTTGGTTTTATCTTCTAATATGAAGAAGATGCTTAAGAATAATGTTTTAGTAAGAAAACTAGTGGGAATTGAAACAGCTGGTAGTCTTAATGTTTTATTTACGGATAAGACGGGTACTTTGACTAAGGGAAAATTACAGGTAATGGGAATTATGACTGGTGATATGAAGATATTTAATGAGATGATAGAGATGGATATGTATCCTAATTATCAAAAATTGGTTAGGTATAGTTTAGTATATAATAATGCTAGTTATTATGATATGGTTGAAAAGACTATTATTGGTGGTAATATTACAGATAAGGCTTTGTTATCTTTTGTTAAGATGAATAAGAATAAGGATATACAAATTGTGGATAATATGGCTTTTGATAGTAAGAAGAAATATGCTATTACTACGATTAATGATCATGGTAGAAGAGTTAAACTGGTAAAGGGAGCTTTTGAAAAGATTATTGGTAATTGTAATAAATATTATGATGTTTATGGTAATAAGAAGGTTTTGAATAAAGATGATTTGATTAGAAAAATTAATAATGAAACTAAAAAGGGAATTAGGGTTCTTTGTATTGCTATGGGTGATAATACTTATATTATGGATAATTTGCATAATCTTACTTTAGTGGGAATTGTTTTTATTAAGGATGAGGTTAGAGATGAAGCAATTAAGGGTATTGATATGGTTAAAAAGGCGGGTATTAAGACGATTATGATTACGGGGGATAATAAGGATACAGCTTATGCTATAGGAAAGGAAGTTGGTCTTATTGATAGTGATAGGGATTTGGTTTTAACTAGTAAGGAAATTAATTTGATGAGTGATGAGGAAATTAAGATGAAACTTCCTTATTTAAAGATAGTAGCCCGTGCGATGCCCAGTGATAAAAGTAGATTAGTTAAATTATCCCAAGAGTGTAATTTAGTTGTGGGAATGACTGGTGATGGGGTAAATGATGCTCCTGCTCTTAAGAGAGCGGATGTTGGTTTTGCTATGGGAAGTGGAACGGAAGTTGCTAAAGAAGCTTCGGATATTGTTATTATTGATGATAATTTTATGTCAATTGCTAAAGCTATATTGTTTGGAAGAACTATTTTTAAGAGTATTCGTAAATTTATTATTTTTCAACTTACGGTTAATTTATGTGCTGTTAGTGTTTCTATTGTTGGTCCTTTTATTGGTATTCCAAGTCCCGTTACGGTTATTCAGATGTTATGGATTAATATGGTAATGGATACTCTAGCGGGGTTGGCTTTTGCTCATGAGCCTGCTTTATTAGAATATATGGAGGAACCTCCTAAAAAGAGGGATGAAGGGATTATTAATACTTATATGTTAAATGAAATTATAATTACGGGAATTTATTCTTCAATACTTTGTATTGTGTTTTTAAAAAGTGATTTTATTAGAAGTTTTTTTAGACTGGGAATTAATAATGAATATGTAATGACGGCTTTCTTTGGTCTTTTTATCTTTATGGGAATTTTTAATAGTTTTAATGCAAGGACATATCGTCTTAATTTATTTAGTAATTTATTTAAAAATAAGGCTTTTATTATGGTTATTTCTTTTATTGTAATAGTGCAAATTTATTTAATTTATTTTGGTGGTTCGATGTTTAGAACTGTAGGACTTAATTTTCAAGAATTTATGGTTATGTTATTGTTGGCCTTGACAGTTATACCTTTTGATTTTATTAGAAAGATGTTATTAAAGAAGAAAAATGTTTATCGGGGAGTATAATAGTTAAAAAAGCGAACAGTTTGTTAAAAATATAGAACGAACAGTTGTAATTTTTTTTAAAAAAATAAGAAATTAGATTATTTTAGAAAAAGAAAATATTGAAAAATAAGAAAAAAATTAATAGTAAACAAATGTACTTTTTTAGTGTAATCCTTTTATTTTAAAGGGATTATGCTATTTTTTATTAAAATTAATAAAAAATAAAAAAATTAAAATTGTTAAAAATGATAATTGGTAATTTACACAAAAATGTTAAAAAAATAAAAAATATTAAAATACGAACAAAAAGTATTGACATATGATTATAAGGAGGCTATAATGAAGATGTATTATGATAGAAGGAGGAAGTAAAGTGGTTAATACAGATGAGAAAATAGAGACTTTAAAGGTCGTTAAAAGAAATGGAAAAAAAGTTGATTTTGATGGCACTAAAGTTGCTATGGCAATAAAAAAGGGTTTTGATAGTGTTATTAAGAGTGATGAGGATGAGGATAAATATAGTGCTAAGGATATTCAAAAGGTATATCATCATGTTATTGATTGTATTAATAAGGAATATGTCGATACTAATGAAGAGAAAATTAAGATTGAGACAATTCAAGATATGATCGAAGCATCACTTAAAAAATATCATTATGATGATGTTTATGAATCTTTTTCAGAATATCGTGAACGAAGAGCACAAGCTAGAAAGGCTTTTTCTGATGAAAAACAGATGAATAAATTTGTTAAAACACTCGAAAATTTAGGCCTTAAAAGTGCTTTAGAAGAAGATGCTAAGAGAGAAAATGCTAATATAGATGGTAATTCGGCGATGGGAACGATGTTACAGTTTGGATCTGCAGTTACTAAGGCATTTGCTAAAGCTTATCAAATGAAGAGTAAATATGCAGAAGCTCACGATAATGGTGATATTCATATTCACGATATGGATTTCTTACCAATGGGTACTACTACTTGTATGCAAATTGATCTTAATAAATTGTTTAAAAATGGCTTTTCAACAGGACATGGTCATTTAAGAGAACCACAAGATATTATGTCATATAGTGCTCTTGCCGCGATTGCTATTCAATCTAATCAGAATGATCAACATGGTGGTCAAAGTATTCCCGCATTTGACTATTATATGGCTCCTGGGGTTTTAAAGACTTTTAAAAAGCAGTTTAAGCAATCTGTTTATGAACTTTTAGATTTTTCTGATTTTATTAGTTTTGTAAATATGGATAAGGTTGCTAAAGAAATCGATAAGTTGGATAGTATTGAATTTGATATTGAAATATTTGCTAATTTTTATAAAGAGTCAACCGAGGTTAAAAGAATTTTTAAAAAGGCTTATGATATTGCTTTAGCTAAGACAGATAGAGCTACTTATCAAGCTATGGAAGCTTTTGTTCATAATTTGAATACAATGCATTCAAGAGCGGGAGCTCAAGTACCTTTTTCTTCAATTAATTTTGGTACTGATACTTCACCAGAGGGACGCATGGTAATGAAGAATTATTTACTTTCTATCGATGCTGGACTTGGTAAAAATGAGACACCTATTTTCCCTATTTCAATATTTAAAGTTAAAGAGGGAGTTAATTATAATGAAGGGGATCCTAACTATGATTTATTTAAGTTATCTTGTAAGGTTTCCGCTAAAAGGTTATTTCCTAATTTCTCATTTATTGATTCACCTTTTAATAAACAGTATTATAAAGAAGGAGATTTTACAACAGAAGTTGGTTATATGGGTTGTAGGACAAGGGTTTTAGGAAATGTAGTTGATCCTAATAAAGCTGTTACACCTGGTCGTGGTAATTTGTCGTTTACTTCAATTAATTTGCCAAGACTTGGTATTAAACATGGTATTGTAAGTAATGATAAGTGTGATAAAGAAGGTTTCTTTAAGGAACTTGAAGAAGTAATGGATATGGTACGTGATCAGTTACTTGATCGTTTTGAAATTCAATGTAATAAAAGAATGTATAATTTTCCATTTTTACTAGAACAGGGTGTATGGATCGATAGTGAGAAATTGAAACCTACTGATAGACTTAGAAAGGTTTTAAAACATGGTACATTAAGTATTGGTTTTATTGGTCTTGCTGAGTGTTTGAAAGCTTTGATTGGTAAACATCATGGTGAAAGTGAAGAAGCTCAAAAGTTAGGTTTAGAAATTATTGGTTTTATGCGTAAAAAATGTGATGAATATGCTAGTAAATATAATTTGAATTTTACTTGTTTAGCAACACCTGCTGAAGGTTTATCGGGAAGATTTGTTAATATTGATAGAGCTATATATGGTAAGATTAAAGGGGTAACTGATAGAGATTATTATACTAATTCTTTCCATGTACCGGTGTATTATAATATTTCTATTGTCAGAAAGATCGAAATCGAAGCTCCATATCATGCTTTAACTAATGCTGGACATATTAGTTATATTGAACTTGATGGTGATACAACAGAGAATTTGGAAGCTTTCGAAAAAATTATTCGTCTAATGAAAGAAAATAATATGGGTTATGCTGCGATTAATCATCCTGTCGATAGAGATCCTGTATGTGGATATGTTGGGGTTATTGGTGATATTTGCCCTGGTTGTGGACGACGTGCTTATGAGGGGGTTAGTATTGAAAGGTTGAGTAGTGACCGCAGTGGTAGTTGCTGTAATTAAAAAAATAAAGAAGGAGAGATTTAAAATGAAAACAGATACTGTTAGAGAAGAAAAAAAAGTTGGGGAAGGCGTTGGATTTGAAAGAATTAGAAGAATTACAGGATATTTAGTAGGTACAGTAGATAAATTTAATAATGCTAAAAGAGCAGAAGAACACGATCGTGTTAAACATAGTACTGAGGGATTATTTTCTAAGTAAGCCATGCAAATTAGATTAGCGATACCAGAAATTCAGACAGATAGTATTGTCGATGGTAAGGGAATACGAGCAGTTATATGGACACAGGGATGTAAGCATCATTGTAAGGGATGTCATAATCCAACGACGCATTCTTTTACTGATGGTTATCTTGTAGATGTCGATGATGTTAAAAAGGATATTGCTAGAATGAAAGGTCAGGATGGTATTACTTTATCTGGTGGTGATCCTTTGGAACAAGTTGATGCTTGTTTGGAAATTGCTAAATACTGTCAATCTATTAAATTAAATGTATGGTGTTATACTGGTTATACATATGAAGAATTATTGGATAGAGCAAAGACGGAACCTAATATTATTAAACTTTTAGAAAATATTGATGTTTTAGTGGATGGTAGGTTTATATTGGCTCAAAAGAGTTTTGATGTTCCTTTTAGAGGTTCTAAGAATCAAAGAC
>CALVUN010000036.1 GCA_944363595.1 uncultured Bacilli bacterium | reverse complement strand
AGAGATGATGATGAAACTTTGTCACCTGCGGAAAGAACGGAAAGGATACTAGCTGCTTATGGAAATAATCCTAATGTAGTAGTAATATCTAATCACATTAATTCCGGAGGTGGCACCGGTGCGGAAGTAATTTATGCACTTAGAAATACAGATACTTTAGCTAAGAGTATTTTAGAAAATCTTGGTGCTGAAGGTCAAACAATGAGAAAATATTACCAAAGAAGATTACCATCAAATACTAGTAAGGATTATTATTTTATTCATCGTGATACAGGGGTAACGGAACCTGTTATTGTGGAATATGGTTTTATTGATGATACGGCAGAAAATGTTCAATATTTACAAGATAATTATAAAAGATTAGCGGAAGCTGTTGTTAGAGCTGTTGCTAATTATAAGGGGATTCCATATACAAGTCCAGGTGGTGTTCAAAGTAGTGCTTATACTGTAAAAGCGGGAGATAGTTTATATTCAATTGCCTTAAAGTATGGAATATCAGTTGATGAACTTAAAAATGCTAATAATTTAACAAGTAATATTATTATGGTAGGGCAAGTTTTACGTATACCTAGTGCGGTTGATGAAACTGAAGAAAATATTTATGTTGTTAAGTCTGGTGATAGTTTGTATTCTATAGCTAAGAAGTATAATACGACAGTAGATAATCTTAAGAACCTTAATAATTTGACAAGTAATGTACTTATGATTGGTCAGAAATTATTAGTACCAACAGTTAATAATAATAGTTCTTCAACATATGTTGTTCAAAATGGTGATTCTTTATATAAAATAGCCCAGAAATATAATACGACAGTAAATGATATTAAATCTTTAAATAATCTTAGTAGTGATGCCTTAATGATCGGTCAAACGTTAAAAATTCCTACTAATACTTCTAATAGTACTACTAGTGGTAATAATATTACTTATATAGTCCAAAGTGGTGATTCTTTATATAAGATAGCCCAGAGATATAATACAACAGTTAATGCTATTAAGAGATTGAATGGTTTATCTTCTGATAATCTTAGTGTAGGTCAACAATTATTGATACCTTCTTCTACTGGTGAAACGACTTATACAGTCCAAAGTGGTGATAGTCTTTATTCAATAGCTAAAAAGTTCAATACAACGGTGGATAATTTAAAAGAATTAAATAATTTAAGTTCAACGTTACTTAATATTGGTCAAAAATTAATAGTAGTTTAGATTAGTAGATTTTATTACTAATCTTTTTTGTTGAAAATTTTTAAAATAATTTGTGAAAAAAATGCAATAGTTAATATAAATCGACAAAAAATATCTAAAAATATGATAGAATAGAGAGTGAGGTGACCTATTATGAACATATCAAAAATAAATACTAGTTTAACTATTGATTATCTAGCAAAAACTCCAGAAAATTTATATTTAGAAAGAAAGCGTGCAAAAGTTTCGTTACAAGATTTAGCAAATGAAGTTGCTTCCTTTGCTAATGCTAATGGAGGAGTTATTGTAATTGGAATAACAGATGATGGAAGAATAGAAGGATTTAATTTATATGGAACAAAGAAGCTAAATGATTGTCAAAAAATTGTTTCTGGCTATCTAAACCCTGCTCCAGTTTATGAATGTGAATTGGTTAATATAAAAAATCAAAAAGATGAAGACGATAATATTTTATTATTTCACATTGAGCCAGCAATGAATTATATAGTTAGAAATAATAAAGATGAAGTTTATTGTAGACAGGGTGATTCTTCAATAAAATTAACATCAGATCAAATTAGAAGTTTAGAATATGAAAGAAAAGAACGTGATTTTGAAGCAGAAGTACTAATTGATTCATCTATTGATGATATAGATTTAGATATGGTTGAACTATATAAAAAGAAACTTGGTACTAAATTATCAACAGAACAAATTTTAAAAGCTAGGGGATTTTTAAGAGAAAAACAAGGTGAGTTACATTTAACAAAAGCTGGTATGTTATTATTTGGAAAGAATCCGTCAGTTTATTTGCCAAGTGCAAGAGTTCGTGTTTTAAAATTTGAAGGAAATAATTTTCAGGTTGGAACAGAAATGAATATAGTAAAGGATAGAACTTTTGATTCTTGTTTATATAAAACAATTGAACAAGCTAGAGATTTTATTAACTCACAACTTAGAGAATTTACTCATTTAAATCAAGAAGGTGTATTTGAAACGGTGCCTGAATATCCAGAGTTTGCGTGGTATGAAGGACTTGTTAATGCAGTAACACATAGAGATTATAGTAATAGTGGAGAACATATTACAATTAAATTATTTGACGATAGATTGGAAATATGCAGTCCTGGAAAACTAGGAGGATTTGTGACATTGGATACCATGAGAACTAAAAGATATTCTAGAAACCCTCAAATTGCAAGAGTGTTAAATGAACTGGGTATAGTTAGAGAATTAAATGAGGGTGTTAAAAGGATTTATAGTGAAATGCAAAGGTTTTTCTTAAAAGATCCAATATATTCTGAACCAGATAGAAATTCAGTTTTATTAGTACTTGATAATAATATAGTTATGCGTAGTCGTAGAAAAGAGGAAAGCATGCTTAAGGATAATACTATTCAAGATAAATGGAAAAATTTAAATTATTTAGAAAGACAAGTATTAACGACCATATTTGATAAAGGCGAAATAAATTCAGAAGAAACAGCAAAAATAATTAATAGAAGTAAACCTACAGCTGTAAAATTGTTAAATAAATTAATTGATTTAAAATTAATTGAATGGACTGGTACTTCTAAATCTGATACTAAAGGAAGATATATAATAAAAAAATAAGTAGTGTTAAACAGCGTTAAATAGAATTAAACAGCGTTAAATAGAATTAAATAACAACACTAAAAATCAGTTTGTTACAAATCATAACTAATTGAAAAAATAAAAAAAATTATACTTTGACCAGGTGGTATTGTCTTATTGATAAAATATTATCAAAGGAGATTGTTATCTGATACTGGCATGAATTATTATTTGCAAAGATATTCAATACAACGGTAGATAATTTAAAGGAATTAAATAATTTAAGTTCAACATTACTTAATATTGGTCAAAAATTAATAGTAGGTTAGATTAGTAGGTTTTATTACTAATCTTTTTTTTGTAAATTTGTTAAGAGATTAATTGTAAAAAAATTAAATTTATGTTAGTATATATGTGAAAAAAGATGGGAGTGATGTATGACTAAGGTATTAACATTTAAAGTAGAAATTGAGGGTTTGGAAGATAAAATTTGGAGGAAGATTGAAATTACTGATAGAAGAACAGTTGCGGATTTAGCATATACTATTCTTGCATCATTTCATTCTTTAGCATATCATTTATATGATATAGAATATAAAAATAAGTTCTATGATTGCTGGATTTGTATTGAAGATGATCATAGGGATGTAGAACTTGTAAATGCTGTTATTACCAAATTAGGTAGTATTGGTTTAAAAGAAAATGATACTATGCGAATGGAATATGATTCTGGTTCTACGACTACATTTATAATTACTTATTTAGGTGAAAGTGATTTTAGAAGAGGTAATGGTATGCATTATCCATATGTAATTGATGGTGCTGGTTATGGAATGATTGATGATATTACTAGTGAAGAATTAAAACAAATTGTTGAAAATATTGATAAAACTGGTAAATCTGATTATTATGCATTACGCATGCATGGAAGAGATAGTTATAATTATGATTATAGAATTTTTAACTTGGATAAAAATAATCTTCAGGTAAGAAGATATTTTCAAAAGATAAAGTATAAATATGAAGATGAAATTTATTGGTTTAAATATAGTTAAAATTAAAAGTAAATTTTATTGATAAAAATTATATTGTTATTTGGAGGGTGCTGTTTAAATGAAATGGATTGATAAAACTAATACTTTTGAAAAAAGAGAATGGAAGGATAAATATTTAGAAATTTGTGAGGTTTTAGATGATAAAATAGAAGTTAATTTATATTCTTGTGAAGATATAAATAATTATGAAATATATGTAAGTTATGGCGTTATGTATGGGATAGTGTATGCTCATAAAGATAAAGCAATAGAATTGCGAGAAGAAATTAAAAAAGTTATATATGATGATTATATAAAAAATGGATATAGTAAAGATATGCCAACAGATGAATTTATTAATGAATTTCATAAGAAATACAATATACAAATTCCATACGATATGTTTTTTGATGAAAGGGAATTTATGAATAAGATGATGGAACTATTTGATTGCTTTAAATAAAAATGATATACATAAAGTTATATTAAGACATTCTTTATCTAAAATAGATTATAAATATAATACTAATAGTTGATGTAGATATTTTTAATATTTAATTTATATAAGTGAAGGTAGTGATAGAGATGTTGTTATACGCTAGTGCTTCTATATCAGAATTAGAAATACCTGGTAAAAAGAGTTTGGTAATTTATATATCTAATTGTCAACATAGATGTAAGAATTGTCGCACATCGTATTTGCATTTAGCCTATGGTGATCCTTTAAAATATAATTTTAACAATATATTTAATTTATATTATAATTATTTTGATATAGTTTGTTTTATGGGGGAAGGCAAGGAAACATTAGAAGATAAGATAGAAATGATTAATTATTGTAAATATATTCATAGTAGAGATAAAAGGGTAGCACTTTATAGTGGTAGAGATACTTATATTGAAGATTGGATGAATGATGCATTAAAAAAAGTAAAGGTCCTTTAACGAATAAGAATACTAATCAAAAATTGTTTGAAAAGAATGGCAATTTATATAATGACATTACTTATATATTTTGGAAATAAAGTTTGAAAAAAATATTTGACTTATTAAAAAAAGTATGCTAATATTAGTTTATCAGTGAAAGACTGATGCATATAATAAAATAGAAAGGATGTTATTTATATGAAAAGAATGGTAATGATTAATACTTGGCGTCATATAGGTAACACTTATACATATCGATGGTAAAGGCGATTATAGGTATAAGTGGTTTTTAGCATTGCTTATACCTGTATGAAGATTATAATAATAAATAAGAATACAGGTTATGATAACTTGTATTCTTTTTTGCGTATATGAAATAGTATTTTTAAGGGTATAAGCAATGAAATGTGAATAAGATAAGAAAGGAAAATACTATGGATTTAAAAGAAATATTAAGAAAATTGGTTGGTTATAATACAATTAGAGATAAGCAAAATAAAGAAATTATGGATTTTATTGAAGGATATTTAAAGAATTATAATTTTAAGACAGAGAGAGATAAAAAATGCTTAATAGCGTATAATGATGAAAATCCTAATATTGGTTTTATTGGTCATACAGATACAGTTGATTATGAATCATGGGATGGTGATCCATTTGTTCTTCAGGAAAATAGTGATAAGTTAATAGGACTTGGTGCTTGTGATATGAAAGGTGGTATTGCGGCAATATTATCTACAATTGGTA
>CALVUN010000035.1 GCA_944363595.1 uncultured Bacilli bacterium | reverse complement strand
TCATTAGTAGCGGTTGCAGTAAAGTATGCAAAAGTAGCACCAATAATTGCAACAACTAATGTGGCAACACCGATGACACCATAAAAAATACCCTTTCCATTATTATTTTCCATTTTTTTTCAATCCTCCTTTACAATAATAATTGTATCAAATAAGAAATAAAAATGCAATATCTTTTTAATAATTTTTTATATATTTGTCAATTTTTAATAAAAAAACATATTTTATATCAAAAAATAAAAAAAAGTGATAACCAAATATCACTAAATTATGTTCGAGGTACAACACTACCAAACTTATCAATTTTAGGAAAAGTACTAACAATAACATCTTTAACTACCTCTTCCTGATTACTAACTTCATCTAAAAAAATCTGTCCAAAACTAAGTTCAGAAGTAGCATTCATATTATCTTTCTCTTCTTCTATAGCCATTTCATTCAAATCATTCAAATCCGTATCATCATTATGTACTACAAATTCATTCAAATTAGTCATATCTTCCTTATTAACCATATCATTCAAAGTACTATTATTGTTAAATCTCTTTCTTCTCTTTCTCATTATTTTCCTCCTAATTCTTATACATTGATTTCTTATAGTTTTCAACTGTCTTTAAAATATTCTTCTCTCTTATCTCTTTTAATTCTTCTACTCTATTTTCTTCTTCAATTTCTTTTAGACGATCCAAAGACAATCTAGTAATAATACTTCTTTTAATATTCTCACTAGCAAATGAATTCTTCTCATACATCTGAAGTTCATAACAAATATAAAAAGCCATCATATTACTTAACATCTTACTAATATCTGTCTCTATAACAAAATCTTCCCCTTCATAATAATCACCTGTAAATGGCGCAGGAAAAACTTTCTTACCCATAAAATCAAAAGTTGTAGAATTATAATAATGATTATAATAAATATTAATTTCACTATATGATAAATTTAAAATAGCCTCTTTAATAATTTTTTCAATATCCCCAAATCGATCATAGAAACTCTTCTTATCCATTGCTAATATTACTTTATCATCAGTATATTTAATCTGTTTACCAATAATAATCTTATAACAATCTTTATCATCCAATATCTGTTTTAATATCATATCATTAAAATTACCACAAAAGCCATAATCACTAGCAATATAAATACTAAGCTTAGGTTTACTAGGATCAGGAATCAAAATATTCTTATCTAATATAAGATTCTTATTATACATAATTCTAGTCATAATACTAGTAAGTTCCTCACTAACATTCATAAGTTCATTAGCAACTCTTCTTGCCTTATCAACTTTAAGTAAAGCCTGAAAATTCATAACTTTAACAACTTTTGTAAGTGCTTTTGTTTCCATAAATTATCACCCCAAACCTAAACGCTTTTCTTAATTAAATCTTTTTCTCTTTTTACAATGAAATTCAAATCTGTAAACATTGTATAAGTAAAATATAAAAAGATAAATATAACAACAAAGATAAATACTGTAAACATAAGTAAATCTCTTTCATCCCCAAATACATAATCTTTAAAAAACTTCATGAAATAAATAATAAAGCATTCCAAAGCCGTATTAACAACACTAATAGAGCCTGTTTTAAAATCCTTAGCTAAAATACATGCAATAGTAATTAAAGTAAGAGAAATAAACAAATATAGATAATTCATATCAAAACTAATTAAACACCATACTAAAAATAAATAATTAAGACTAATTAAAGAAAAAGACCAAATAGTTTTATTTTTCATATTAAAAAATACCCCATATAACTTAATCTTATCTTTAACATCAAATTTTCTAAATAAAATCTTAAAAGTAATAAACAAAACCAGTAAAAAGATAATTGCTACTGCGACAAAACCACTTAAATTAAGTATCACACTATTAATCATATCCATATTATCCCTCATTAATCATCAAATTAAATACATTATTACTATTCATATAGAAAGCTTTAATATCTTTAAAAGAAATATCTACATTATCACCTTGAATATCAATACTACCCTCAACTTCACCAATAATAGGTAAATAGTCAATCATTATAAGTAAATTATAATCCTTACTAATAATTCTAACTATCTTAACATCATCATATTCAACTAAACCATGTTTAAGATCAAAAACTCTAACTTTCATTGTTCTATTATCCATTATACTTACCTATAAATAAGAACTTATCTTCATCTACATTATCATAAGTACCATTTAAAATATTTTCAACATCATTAAGTACGTCTTCAATCTTAACATATTCACCAGGTATATTAGTAAATTGTTCTGATACATGCAATGGTTGAGAAAAATAATATCTAAGTTTTCTAGATCTATGGAAAATATTCTTATCATTATCACTAAGTTCATCAATACCAAGTACCGCGATTATTTCTTCTAATTCCTGATATCTAGTTAAATACCTAAGTACCTCTTCAACTAAATGAAAATGCCTTTCCCCAATCTTATCTTTATCAATAAGCCTACTAGTAGACTTAAATACATCGATAGCGGGATATAATCCCAATTCAGCAATCTTACGATCTAGAACAATCTGACCATCCATATAAGAGACAATATTCTGAACAGCATCATCATTATAATCATCCGCAGGAATATAAATAGCCTGAAAAGAAGTAATACTACCATCTTCTGTCGAACTAATTCTCTCTTCTACATTACTAACCGTATTCATCGTATTAGAAGGATAACCATTTTCAATTAACATCTCTTTAAGTTCCATAGCAATCTCCGATTTAGCTTGAATATAACGATATATATTATCGACGAATAACAAAACATCTTCTTTCTTCTCATCTCTCAAATATTCAGCCGCTAATATTCCCGTTTCAATACTCTTACTTCTCATCACAGGATTCTTAGACATCTGACCAAATACCATGACCATATTATCTAAAAGATTAGAGGCAACAACTTCATCGTATAACTCTTTACCTTCCCTTGTTCTTTCACCGACACCAACAAAGACTGCTTTAATTTTAGATTCCATATACAAATTATGAATAAGCTCTTTAATAAGTACTGTCTTACCAACACCAGCACCACCCAAAAGACCCATTTTAAAACCCTTTTGCATTGGTGCGAAGAAATCAATTACCTTAATACCAGTCCATAAAAAATTAGCATCGACATTCAAATCCTTTAAAGAAATAGTCTTATTATTAATAGGTCTCTTAGCAATACTAGTAATATTCTTATCATCGATTACATTCCCATAAGAATCAAATAGCCTACCAAGAATAGCATCAGAATATTCCATTTCCAAACTATCAGCTTTTTTCCTAACAACAGAACCCTTTTTAAGTCCTCTTGTCGAATTTAAACTAATACATGTAGCAGAAGTACCAGTTACTTCAATAATTTCAAACTGATAATTAGGATTATCGGCTACTTCTAAAATATCACCAATCTTAACATTAACATCATCATCTAAGACAACCTCGATACTAATCTCAAAGATTGCAATTATCTTACCTACATCCATCTTTCTTCTTCCTTTCTATTCTTTATTTAAAAAACTAAATATCTTCTTCATCTCATCTTCACTACGTGGAGAAAACTTATATTGTTTAAGACCATCAATAATCATATTACCATAAGTAATCTTTTCTTTAATATTATCACTTAATTCACTAGGATCCGATAATTCATAAATATCCCTAACATCAAGATAAGTAAGAAGTTCTCTTCTAATCTTAGTTCCAAGTTGTGACATATCTTTCTTCTGCACAGCACCACCCAAACGTGATACCGAAAGACCATAATCGATCGCTGGTTTTTCACCCTTATCAAAATTCTTCTTAGATAAAACAATTTGACCATCAGTAATAGAAATAATATTAGTAGAAATATAATCTGTAATATCCGATCCCTTAGTCTCTACAATTGGAAGAATTGTAACAGAACCACCATCTTTATGTTGACAACCCTTTTCAAGCATTCTAGCATGAGTATAAAATATATCTGAAGGATAAGCATCACGACCAGGAACCTTATCACTAGTTAAAGAAATTTGACGATAAACATCAGCATGTTTCTTAAGATCATCGATAATAACCAAAACATCAAACTTCTGTAACATTAATTCCTGTGCTACTGTCAAAGCAACATAAGGAGTTAAATAAGCTTTAGTGGGAAGTTCATCATTAAAAGAAGCCATAATAACTGTATAAGTAGCAGCCCCATTCTTATTCAAATCATAATATAACTCCTTAACCTCTTTCTTAGTCTTACCAATAGCAACATATATACAAACAACATTTTGATTTTTTTGATTAACAATAGCATCCAAACATATCTGTGTCTTACCCGTTTTCTTATCTCCAATAATAAGTTGTCTCTGACCTCTTCCAATAGGATAAATCAAATCAATACCAGATATACCCGTAAGTAAACCACGATTAACACTAGACCTATCCATAAGAGGAATATCCACTCCATCAATAGGAAGTTCAATAAGATTATTAAACTTCTTACCAGCAATTAAATCATTACCAAAAATATCAACTACCTTACCAACAGAATCTAAACTAAATAAACATTTATATTCATGATTAAGAGCATAAACCAAGTCCCCTACCATAACATTATCATTAATCTGTGTTAAGGATACAATAACTCTATTAGGATAAATAGCAAATACATATCCTGATGCTTTACCACTAATATCCACTTCTTCATAAAAAGATACATCAGTTAATCCACTAACTTCAATATTATACTCATTAACCTTAATAACTTTACCTGTAGTATAAACATTTTCTTCATTCCTAATATTTTCAAGAACCTTATCAATATTTGTATCCATATTATACATTCCTTTCATTCAAACTAAAATCATAAACTTTATTCTTATAAATAACCTTAATACCCTTATAAATATCATCGACTAATACCGTCTTAACATATTTACTAAGATAATCAAAATTCATATTCTTATTACCAACAAGCACCGTAATATAAGGATTATTATCCGTGATTAATTCATCAAGATAACTAAGAAAATCATTCAAACTATTACTAAATCTCTTCTTCTTAAAACTATCAAATACATCTAATTCCTCTATACTAAGAATATCCTCTAAAGCTTTTCTTAAATTATCCTTACTTCTAAGTTCATATATAACCTTACTAGTAAACTTATTCCTTAAATTAACATAAAAATCATAATTATTATTAAGATCAATTTTATCAATAAAACTATTAACAATATCAACAAAATCAATATCAAATTCATTATCGATCTTCTTATTTAATTCAAATACATCAGGATGTTGATAATCAGTCTTATTCATAAGATCAATAATACCCTGATCGAATGTATAATTATTCTTTTTACTAGTATCCCCACTAACATTAAGCTTTGCCTTATTATTCTCTATTTGTTCATTAATCTTATTAAGTTGCTCTTCTTTTTCATTAATAAGACCATCATATACTTGAAGTTTACCAACAAAATACGATTTAGTCTGTTCATTAACCTTATCGACTGTTTTCTTCAATATCAAAAACATGAAAAAAACTAGTAGAGCAATAATTATTCCAAAAAGAACTACTACTATATATTCCATATTATCAACTATACAATTAATGGATTAAAGAATAATAAGAAGAAACAAAAGGCAAACAAAAACAATAAGAAAACAGACGTAATAATTAATATTGTCATTACAGAATGAACAACATCATTCTTAGTCTCAGGATTTCTACCAACTGCTTCTGCAACTCTTCCCCCTAATAATCCAACACCAATACCTAAACCCAAAAAGGCAAAACCTAACATAATACCAATACATATCGCTGTAGCGGATAAAACCATTTCCATATTAAGACCACTCCTTTTCTATTATGTCTTAATTATACCACGTAAAAACTAACAATGTCAATTACCTTACATAAGATTAAAAAAAATTCTATGTCTAACCTACCAACTAGTTAAACATAGAACTTAAAAACATACATTTATATTAGACACAGTTAAGTTAATGAGACCATCTAAAAAATTACCTTATAGTTAATTTACCACTACCCAAGGGTCTGTCATAGTACCACTACCGGACATCTGTACGCTAGATGTGAGAGAAACCACGGGCCGCACACCGATAGCGAGGTACACATTGCGGCTGCCGACGCTACCATAGGAGCTCACGCCAAACTCGCTCGCGCGACTGCCATCGAAGTAATACGGGCTCATACCCCAGTAATCATATCCATAGTATAAATAATATTCATAATTCTCAGTAACAGCAGAGCCTCCTGCTGCAATAATTTCATCTAGTGTTATTAGTCCTACTGGATATGTTAATGCACCATTTCCTAAAGTCGTATCATTTACTGTTAATGCATCATTTTTTTGACTACATGTCATTTTTATTGGATTAACCTCTATTGTATTTCCTGTTGTTGCATCAGCTATTCTACTAAATGATTGATAAGCCGTTTTATTAGTTCCAAATCCATAATTATCAGTTCCACCCATTGTTTGTGATAATTCTTCATCAATTGATCGATCATTACAGTAAATTACATCGGCAATTTTATCGCTATATCCTTGATCTACAATATTTGTTTTATACCAACTATCTACATATGTTTTTATAGTACTACTATATGTATTTGTTGTTGCTTGTTCATATGATGTTGTTTTTGTACTTCCTGAACAACTTCCTGAACTACATTGA
>CALVUN010000034.1 GCA_944363595.1 uncultured Bacilli bacterium | reverse complement strand
TAGATACTAAAGGAATATTGAGATTAATTGAATCAGTTCCTAGTCCTAAAGCTGAACCTTTTAAACTTTGGCTTGCTAATTTAGGTAGCGAAAGAATAGATGAGGTATTTGATCCTGAAATTGCTATAAACAGGGCAGTAGATTATTATAGAAAACGAGGATATAGTGATAAGTGGATAAAAGATAGACTAGATGGAATTGTTGATAGAAAAAGGTTAACTGATGTTTGGAAAGATGGCGGTATCACTAAAAATTATGAATATGGGATACTAACAAATGAAATTTATCAAGAATGGTCTGGAATGAAAGCAAGCGAATATAAAGCATTTAAAGGACTTCGTAAAGAATCTTTAAGAGATAATATGTCCGATATAGAAGTCCTTTTGACAGACCTAGGAGAAACTGCAACAAGAGAACTTGCTAAAAAACATAAGCCTTATGGTTTAGAACAAAACAAAAAAATAGCAAGAATGGGTGGTAATACTGCTAAAGTTGCTAGAGATGACCTTGAAAGAAAATTAGGAGAATCAGTAATAACTAAAAATAATAACTTAAACTATAAATATATTGAATCGCAAGATAAAATAGAAAATAAATATAATAATATATAAGATACTATAAAAATTTAAAACTTTTGTGTGTTATAGTTGTAACTCCTTCTTTGAATAAAAGTTTTAAATTTCAAAGTGATTGGCCTTATAATAATTCACAAGTATATTTACTAGGTAGTATTTTAGATGATTTAACTAGTGATGAGAATAGGAAGTTTGAAGAAAATGATGATGGTTATTTATTTACTTCATCAGTTAATTATCCTAATAATCAGAAATTAGTTAAACAAAGGATTTATATGGATAAGGATCTTAATATTAATGAGGTTAATGTTTTAGATGAGAATGATAATACCCAGATTAAAATGGTATTTGATAAGGTTGATTTAAAGGCTAAATTTAATAGTGATTATTTTGATTTAGATCAATTGATTAAAGAAGAAAATAATAATAGTAATAGTGATAGTAATACTGAAAGTGATAATAGTAATATGGAGAATAATGATAGTAATACTGATAATAATATTAATGATAATAGTACTGAAACTACTAATGAAGATGAAACAATGGAAAGTGCAACAATAGAAGATGTTATTTATCCAATGTATTTACCCACTAATACGTATTTGACAAATCAAGAAACGGTAGAGACAGAAGATGGTGAGAGATTAATTCTTACTTTTGGTGGAGATAATCCATTTATGTTAATCGAAGAGACAGTCAATGCTTTAGATGAACATTTAATTGTTCCAACAAGTGGTGAATTTGATTTATTAGTGGATACAATTGGTGTTGTTAGTGATAATTCTATTAATTGGGTAAGCAATGGTATTGAATATTATGTTATTAGTGATGTTGCTCCAACGTCTGAATTATTGGAAGTGGCTAGAAGTATAAGTGTTTTACCAGTATCTAAATAATGCACATATGTGCATTTTTTATTTTAAATAACTTTTTTAAGTTATTTTGAATTACTAACAAGTATGTATATGATAGATAATAAATAAAAAATCAACCAATAAAAAGGATTTATTTTAATGAAACTTAATTTTAATTATGGTATTTAAAGTAAAAAAATATTATTTTATGTGCATTTGCACTCCGAGTAGTTATATGGTAAATAAATATTATTCTCAATTATTTTAAAAGTCACAAAAATTTAATTTTTTCTTTACTTTTATTAAGTGTTTTTGTATAATTATAAACGAAGGTGATATTTATGGGAAGAGAATTAAAAAGAAAACAAGCTAAAAGAAATGGTCAAAGTATAAGAGACTTTTCTAGAAATGATAATGATAATGATATGTCTATTAAAAAGTTATTAATTATTTTAGGTGTCGTTGTTCTTATTGCTGTTATTTTATATTTGTTTATTGGTATTGTTGTTACTAAAGAAATTGATTGGTTTGGTAATGAAAATGAAGAAGTTATTAATAAACCTAGTAATTCTATTTTAGCTAGTGCTATTTTTAGACAGACAGAAGAGGAGTATTATGTTTATTTTTATGATTTTGATGAATCTAATACTTCAATTGAAAGTTATATAAGTGGTATTAGTGATAAAATATATCGTGTCGATACGAGTGATGCTTTGAATAGTAATTATGTTAGTGATGATACTAATAAAGATGCTAAAACGTTAGATGAATTGAAAGTTAAGAGTCCCACTATTGTTAAGATTGTAAATGATCAAATTACGGAGTATTATGAGGGAGAAGATGCTATTCTTACAATTGAGGTAAGTGATGAAAATTAATTTATATTTGGATTGTGATGGTGTTATTTTAGATACAATTCCTGCGATTGATAAGGCATTACAAAAGTTGGGATATTCTTATAAGGGACAACGTAAAAATGAATTATTTATGAAAGATTTTTTGAAAAATAGGTTTAATTGGGAAGAAGAAATAGAACTTATTCCTATTTTGAATAATAGTATTGATAAGATTAAAAAATTAGATGGAATGGGTATTTTTAATATTAAAATTTTAACTCATGTTATATCTGATAGTGAAGCTGTAGCTAAAAAAAGATTATTTGCTAAGTTACTTCCTGATATTGAAGTTATAACAATTTTTAAGGATATTAGTAAAACTTCAGTTGGTAATGTTAAAAATAGTATTTTAGTTGATGATTTTTTACCTAATGTTGTTGATTGGAATAGTAAAAGTGGTATTGGTATTAAATTTTCTGGTAAAGAGACTAGTGATGATGTTATTAGGATAACTGATTTAATGGAATTAGTTGATTTTGTTAATAGATGGGGGTTAATTAAAGAATAATATATATGTTTTATGATATGATTACTAGAGATAGTAGTCTTTTTTTTGACAAGATTTGTGATATGTGTTATTATATTGGATATTTAAAGGGGGGAATTAGAATGGAAAATAATTTTAATGAAAAAATTGATAATAATATGTTTCCTAATTATTTTGATGTAATTAAGTATATTTATTCTGTTGAAATTGAACAAGGGGTATTAGAACATTTAGCGGAATTACAAGAGAAATTTGATAAGTATTTGAAAACTTTAAAGAAATATGGTCATAATAAGGCTTTGGATTATTTATTATTTTCTTTATATAATGAACTTTTATATTCTAATCAAATTGAAAGTGATAGAATTTTATCACCAATTGAAATGTTGGATCAGCAAATATTGATTAAAAAAAGTAAATTGACTAAGAGTGATATTTGTAAGTTACAAGCTAAGATATTGGAAAATACAACTTGTCCTTATCCTATTGGGGAATATCGTAATGAGGTAGTTTTTGTAAGAAAAAATAATAAAATTGTCTATGTTGCTCCAATGCCTAGTGATGTATCTAAGTTTATGAAACGTTTTATGAAGTTTTATAATATGAATGAGGATGGTTTAATTGATAATGATCCTTTTATTAAATCAGCATTACTTCATTTGTTATTTGTGAAAATTCATCCTTTTATCGATGGTAATGGTCGTGTTGCTAGAACTTTGCATAATCAAAAATTTACTTCACTTGTTAATAGTACTTATCATACTGACTTTGTTTTATCACCACTTAATATTTCTTATAGTTTATATATAAATAAAGATTCTTATTTTTCTAGATTAGCTCAAATTGATTTTAAAGAGAATGCTGATATTAATTTTGGAATTAATCGTTGGTTAGATTTTATTATTTATATGTATGAAGAGCAATTATATCAAAGTAATAATAATATGCAAAAGGTAAATAAAGTCCTTAGTAAATTAAAGTAATTAGGATAATTGCAATTTCTTGTTATATATTATATAATATTTTTTGAGAGAAGGGATATTATGGAAAAAAATATATTAAGAAATATTAAAGGTACTAATGATTTTTTACCTAAAGAACAGATTATTAGAAATAGGATTATTAATACTTTAACTAGTGTTTTTGATTGTTATGGTTATTTGCCTTTAGAAACTTCTACTTTATGTTATTATGATCTTTTGGCTAGTAAGTATGCTGGAGGAGCAGAGATTTTAAAAGAGGTTTATAAATTAAAAGATCAAGGTGAACGTAAATTAGGGCTTAGGTATGATCTGACGGTTCCTTTTGCTAAAGTTATTAGTATGAATATGAATAAGGGGATTACTTTGCCTTTTAGGAGATATGAAATAGGTAAGGTATATCGTGATGGCCCTGTTAAATTGGGACGTGATAGGGAGTTTTATCAATGTGATGTTGATTGTTGTGGTATTTCTGGTTCTTTAGTAGAAGCGGAATTTATGGCTATGGCAGTTGATGCTTATAATAAGCTTGGTATTGATATTGTTATTGAATGGAATAATCGTAAGTTATTATCTGGTTTAATTATGGAATGTGGTATTGATGAAGATAATGTATCTAGAGTTATTTTAAGTGTCGATAAGTTAGCTAAGATTGGAGAAGATGGTGTTTTATTAGAACTTAAGGATCTTGATAGTGATAAGATTAAAAAGTTATTTGGATATTTTAAAATGGATATTTTAGAACTTGATGATTGTTTTAGAAATAGTAATAATAATCTTTTAAATGAGGGAATTAAGGAAGTTAAGGAACTTAATGATTATTTGATAAAGCTTGGTCTTACTGATTGTGTATTTAGTCCTTATTTGGCTAGAGGATTAGAGATTTATACGGGATGTGTATGGGAAGTATTTGATAAGAAAAAAAGAATTACTTCTAGTATTGGAGCAGGAGGAAGGTATGATGGGATTATTACTAAGTTTATTAATGATGGTAATAATTATCCTGCTTTAGGAATGACTTTTGGGTTGGTACCTATTTATGAGATTATTAAGATGGATATGGAAATGGATAATAGTTCTTTTTATGATTTAATGATTATTCCTATGGATAGTGATATTGAATGTTTGAAATTAGCTAATAATATTAGGGAATATGGGGTTAAAGTAATTGTAGAAATGAATAAGAGAAAGATTAAGAAATCTTTGGATTATGCTAATAAGAATAATATTCCTTATGTTATTATTATTGGGGAAAATGAACTTAGTAGTGGTATTGTTAAGATAAAGAAAATGAATGAATCTACTGATGTCGAAGTTAAGATTGATGATATTGATAAGATGTTAGAAATTATGAAATTTGCTAAATAAATAAGTTTGTGTTATAATAAACATCATTTAAAAGGGGGTATTATTATGCGTAGATCACATACAGATGAAAAGATTTTAAATGAAAAGGTTAAAAAATTGGGAATGGCTAATATTAATAAGGATATGGGTTATGAACGTTATTTGGAAATAATTAGTAATTATAGGCAATTTGATGATAAGAATATGGAAATGAAGATGTTAGCTATGGAAGTAGTGGAACTTTATTTTAGAGATGGTATTACTTATCATGAGTTTATGGAACTTGTATTTAGGGATTATCCTGATTATATAGATAATTATACTTTTAATATTTATTTAGGTCAGTTTTACCGAAGAAGATATTCTAAGAGTTTACATGATAAAGAAAAGAATAATGATATGTTAATGAAATTAGTAAAACGATATAATAAGCGTTATAGATAGGAGAGATAAGAATGGCAAAAGTTAAAAATAATAGAAAAGTTAAGTGTTGTGGTATTAAGAATAGAATTGATGTTAGTATTTTTTGTGAAGAAAGTGAAGAAAGAACTTTACGTAGATTAAGTAAAAATAGATATTTTAAGGCATTTGATGAAGAGTTGCAACTTATAGCTTCAGAAATTGCTAATATTTATTTTAGAGATGGTATTACATATCGTGAATTTACAGAACTTGTATTTAGGGATTATCCTAAGTATATAGAGAACTTTAATTTTGAAGTTTATTTAGGACAGGCTTATCGTAAATTATATAGAGAATATTTGATTAATAAGAGTAGAAAAGAAGAAATGCTTAATAAAGTTATTTCTGGTTATCAAAGGAAATATAAAAAAGGTAGGTAATATTTATGTCTAAGAGAAAATTTAGTTCTAATGTTAGAAATTGTGTTAATGATATTTCTTATGAAAAGAATCTTAAACAGTTATATGTAAAGAGTTTGTTTATGAAAGATAATGAAGAACTTAAAAAAGCTGCTTCTGAATTAGCACAGATTTATTATAATGATAATTTAACAAGGGAAGAGTTTATGGATATTGTTTCCTCTAATCATCCTGATTTGGTTAGTAATATTGTTTTTGTTAAATTAATGGAACTTAATTATCGACAACTTCATATGAAAAAATTGGAACAAGATAGAAAAAAGAAAGATCTTTTAAGGAAATTACTTGTTGGTTATAAGAAAAGAATTAGTAAATAGTCTTAAGTATGGACTATTTTTTTCTTTGGTTATATGCTATAATTATTAGGAAGGGAATGATGGTATATGAGTATTAAATTGGAAAGATTAGGACATACTTTTACAGAGGAAATTAGTAAGATTATTAAAGAAGAAGTTAAGGATAAAGAGATATCTTTTGTAACTATTACTGCGACTAAGATATCTAGTGATCTTTCTTATGCTAAAGTTTATTTTACTTGTTTTGATGATAATAAGAGAGATATTATATTGAATAGACTTAATAAAGCTAGTGTTTTTATTAGAAAAGAGTTATGTGAGAGAGTTAATATTAGAAAAATGCCAGAGATTACTTTTGTTTATGATGAATCGATAGCATATGGAAATAAGATTGAACATATTATTGATGAGATTAATAAGGATGATGGTAATGTTAAATAATTATATAATGGATTATGATAATATTTTAATTATGGCTCATAAAAGACCTGATGGTGATGCTATTGGGAGTGTTTTGGCAATGTATTTGTATTTGTTAGGACAAGGGAAGAGGGTTTCTTTTGTTTTAGATGAATATGCTAGTGTTTTTTCTTTTTTACCTGGTATTGATAAGCAAGGTTTAAAAAATGATATTGATTTGGTTATTGCTTTGGATACTTCCTCTATTGATAGATTGAGTCACGAAGAATTATTTAAGAAGGCTAAACATAGTATTGGTATTGATCATCATCCTAGTAATACTAAGTATTGTGATTATAATTTTGTTTATGATATGGAACCTGCGACTTGTCAGATTTTGTATTATTTGTTTAGGGATAGTGATGTTTTAATTACTAAGGATATGGGTATATGTTTGATTAATGGTTTAGTTACAGATACTAATGGTTTTAAAGTGGGTAATTTGACTAGTAAAAGTTATGAGATGGTCTATGAACTTAGTTTATTGGGAGTAGATGTTAAGGATATTTGTAATAGGACAGTTGTTATGAAAACGAGGAAACAATTTTCTTTATTGCATAAGGCTATTAGTAATGCGGAATTTTTATTAGATGGTAAGATTGCTTATACTTATCTTAAAAAAGAAGATATGGATGAGGTTAATGCTCTTTTAGGTGATCATGAGGGAATTGTGGATATGATACTTAATGTTATAGGTGTAGAAGTAGCAATTTTTCTTATGGAAACTAAAGATGGTGTTATGGCTTCTTTACGTTCTCATGGTAATATTGATGTTATGAAAGTAGCTTCGGCTTTTAATGGTGGTGGTCATGTATGTGCTTCAGGTTTTACTATCGATATGGAAATGACCAAACTTAAGAATAAATTAATTATGGAGATTGAAAAGTATTTATGAATGGTGTAATTGTTGTTGATAAGGATAAGGGATATACTAGTAGAGATGTTGTTAATATTGTAGGTAAATTATTAAAGACTAAGAAGATTGGACATACTGGTACTTTAGATCCTATAGCAACGGGGGTATTGGTTCTTCCTATTGGTAAGGGTTTAAAGATAAGTGAACTTTTGGTAAGTGATGATAAGGAATATATTGCTAGAGTTATTGTTGGTTATGAAACGGATACTTTAGATATTACTGGTGAAATTATTAATGAGAAAAGAATAAAGTTAGTTAAAGATGATATTGTTATGGTATTAGATCGTTTTAAGGGAAAGATTAAACAAGAGGTTCCTAAGTATTCGGCGATTAAGGTTAATGGGAAGAAGTTATATGAATATGCTAGAGAGGGTATTTATGTTGAACTTCCTATTAGGGATGTTTTTATTTATGAACTTGATCTTATCAGTGATATTAGAGAAGTTAATGGATATTATGAATTTGATATTAGAGTAATGGTCAGTAAAGGAACATATATTAGAAGTTTGATTAGGGATATTGGTAGAGAACTTGGTAGTTACGCTACGATGATGGAACTTAGAAGAATTAGACAGGGGAATTTTACTATTGATATGGCTTATAAGATTAAGGATATTGAAAGGGGTAATTATAAGGTATTAACTATTGATGATGTGCTTAAGGATATGCCAATAGTTATTGTTAAGGGGGATATGTTATTTAAAATTAGAAATGGCTGTGTTATGGATAAGTTTTTTGATGGTGATAAGGCTTTAATTAAGGATGAAATGGGTAATTGTATTGCTATTTATCAGAATAGTTTATCTAAAGCTAGGGTATTTAAGATGTTTTAACTTGTATATTTTGTGAAAAAATGGTAGAATAATTGTAGATATGGAGGTGTTATAATGGCACTTATAATGACATTGATTGTTGGTTTGTTTATTTTTCTTGGAGGATTAATAATAATATTTACAAAAAATAATAAGAAAATTGTCGATTTTGCTATTAGTCTTGGTTTTGGGGTATTAGCTTCACTTGTTATTTTTGAGTTAATACCAGAATCTATTTCATTATTAGAAACGAGGTTTTCGGTTTTTGTTACAATTATTTTAATGTTAGTATTAATTTTCTTTGGAATAGGTTTATTAAAATTATTAGATCATTTTGTTCCTGATCATGATACTCATGATAAAGATAATTTAATGCATGTTGGGGTTATGACTTCGATTGCTTTATTTATTCATAATTTTTTGGAAGGTATGACAGTCTATACGGCTTTTAATACTTCATTTAATTTGGGTATGATGTTGGCTTTAGGAGTAGGTTTACATAATATTCCTTTAGGTATGAGTATTACTTCTTTTTTCTATAAGAAAAAGAGTAAGACAAAGGCTATGGTTATGGCTTTGATTGTATCTTTGGCTACATTTTTGGGTGGCTTAATTGCTTTAATTTTCAGTGGTACTTTCTTAAGTGATGTTAGTTTAGGTATTATTTTAGCTATTACATTAGGTATGATTATTTATATTGTTGTATTTGAATTATTACTTCATATTCTACATAATAAAGATAAGAAGATGACAATAATTGGTGTTCTTTTAGGTATTGTTATTTTGATGATAAGTATATTTTTAGAGTAGGTAAAAGATGAAAAAAAATAGTTTGGTAATTGTTAATTTTATTAGTCTTTTACTTATTTTTTTCTTTTATGTAATAGTTAAAAATGATGATATTTTCTTATTTACTTTGAGTTTATCTTTATTTATGATATTGGTTAGTTTGTTTAATCATATTGATGTTACTAGTGTTTTAAAGAAATATACTAATAATGAGTATTATTATACTAGAAATAGGATATTTAGGTCTTGTGTATTTATAATACTTGGTATTGGGATGATACTTGTTCTTGTTACTTTACTTCTTAGTAAGTTGTTAGAAAGTATAATGCATATTGATAATATGTTATTAGTCATGGTAATTATGAGTATTAATGTAATTTTTATTCCTTTAATTAAATTACTTAAGAGTTTTTTAGTTATTCATAATTTTAGTTTTTTAAGTAAGTATATTATACATATTTATATTATTATCTATGATATATATTTTTTAGTTATTAGTTATATTGGTTTTATTAAATTGAAGTTACCTAGTTATATATCTATTTCATTATTATTTATGGGTTTATTTATTTGTTTTATTATACTTTTTATAATTAGTATTATTATATTTTATATAAGAAATAGGGGTATTAAGAAGAAATATATTATTAAAAGGGAAGAAATTAAAATTGATATTAAGAAAGATATTAAAAAGATATTTAATGATAATATTAGATATAGTGTTATTTTGATAGTTACTAATTTTATTCCTTATATATCTATTATTCTTTTTTATGTATGTTTGATTAATCATTTTGGTTATCCTTATGATGATACAGTTAGAGTTATTAATATTACGTATTTATATGGTTATGTAGTTATTTACTATTTAGTTATGGGAATTTATTTTTTAGTAAGAAATAAACTTAATTATATTAAAAAAGAAATTGTTAAAAAGAATTATGATAATGTTTCTTTACACTTTGCTAATTATTTTAATAAGTTACTTATGGTATTACTTCCTATTATTATTACTTTGAGTGTTATATCTGGTAGTGTATGGATGCTTTTGTATGGTGATTATAATGGGGCAAATATTCTTATGTTATTATTTATTATGAGTTTATTTTTAATTATTTATTTTTTACTTATACAAGTTATTGCTAGTTTTAATAATAAGAGAATGTTAACTTTAGTAATTATTATTTTATTAGTTGTTAAGATAGTATTTACTTTACCTATAATTGGATCTTTTTATCGAATGGGATATGAACTTATATATGGTGATATTGTTTCTAGTATGGTAGCTTATTTTACAAGTATTATTGTCTGTATTATTTTGATTAATAATAAGTGTCATGTTAATTTTAGTAAGTGTTTTGATAAGACTTTGACAATTATATATGAAAATATATTACTTGGTGTAATACTTGTATTATTACAACTATTTATTAGTACTTATGTTAATACTAGATTACAAGCTTTAGGAGTTATATTTATTTACTTAGTTATTGCTTTGATATTTTATTTGGGTAAGTATTGTTTGAAAAATTATTTTAAGAAGAGTTGATATATGTTATAATTTGTAGTATACTTATTAAGTAAGAAGAGGAGAGATATAATGGAACTTTATCAGTATTTAATTATAATTGTAGTATTATTAATTATTGCTTTAGCTATTGTTAAGAGTAATAAAAAAGATTCTAAATTAGAATTAAATAAGCTAGTTGAATATCTTGGTGGTAAAGATAATATCTTAGATACAGAAGTAGAAATGTCTAGATTTAAAGTTACATTAAAAGATATTAATAAGGCTAATAAAGAAGGTATATTAAAATTGGGGGCAAAAGGGGTTGTAGAAATCGATGATCAACTTAAAATTATTCTTGGTAATAATGCTAAGAGAATGAAAAAATATATTGATGATTTAAAATAACTTTGAAATTGTTTACGAAAAGTTATTTTTTTTCGACAAATTTTTCATTTACGACATAATTCGACAAAATATGACATTCTTTTGGTGTATATTTAATAAAAAGGAATGTGATATGATGTTAGAGGATATTATACTTAATATTATTTTGATTATGTTTCCAATTCTTTGTTATTTTGTTTATAGTTGTTATGTTGAAGTTAGAAATAAGAAATATAATAGAATTGTTTTTATTATGCTTTTTATTAGTTCTTTGTATTTATGTTTTAAATATGGTAATGTTTATGATAATGATAAGGTGCTTTTGTTTTGTAATATTCCTATTATTGTTGCATATTTGAAAAAAGAGGGATTATTTGGGGTAGTACTATCTTTATTTGTTATTTTGTATTGTTATTTTGTTTTTGATTATAATGTGTTTATTATGATTGTTAAGTATTTTAGTTATTTTCTTTGTTATATGCTTTTTTATAAGAAAAAGCTTAATAGTGATAGTTTTCTTGGTATTATTGCTATAATTCAGGGATTTTTTGTATCTTTCGAGTATTTTTTTAGAAATCAGGGTGGTGATATTAATATTCTTTTATCTTTATTTGTTGTTGTTGTTATTTTCTATTTAGTTACTTTTATAGCTTTATATTTGATTAAAGGGGCTCATGATATTACTTCTTTATATTCCACTATTAAGAGGCTTGAAAAAGAGAAAGTGATTATGGATTCTTTATTTAAGTTAACACATGAGATTAAAAATCCTATCGCGGTTTGTAAGGGCTATTTGGATATGATGGATATAGAGGATAGTAAGAAAGTTAGTAAGTATGTTCCTATTATTAGACAGGAAATTGATAGGAGTTTAAATATTATGAGTGATTTTATGGAATTTAGTCGGATTAAAATTGAAAAGGAAATTATTGATATTAATTTGCTTTTGGATGATGTTTATGATGGATTAAATATTTTGATTGGGGATAGTGATATCAAGCTTACATATAGAGAGAATGAGGATGAGGTGTATGTAATAGGGGATTATAATAGACTTAAGCAGGTTATTGTTAATTTGGTTAAGAATAGTAAAGAGGCTATTGATGGTAATGGGGAAATTAAAATAGAGGGTAATAGGGTTGGTAATAAATTTGTTATTAAGATTATAGATAATGGTAAGGGTATGAGTAGTGAAGAATTGGGTAAGATTAAGGATATGTTTTATACTACTAAGGAAAAGGGTAGTGGAATTGGTGTTTGTCTATCTAATGAGATTATTGAGGCTCATGGTGGGGAAATGTTGTATGAGTCTGAAGTTGGTAAGGGTACTATAGTTAAAGTTATACTTCCTGTTAAATAATTTTATTTATTTTGAAAAAAGTTATTGTAAAAATATTTATGATATGGTAAGATTAATACATAAGATATAGAAAGGTAGGTGCTCTTCCCATGGATAAAGTATATTATAATATGTTAACTACAATGATACTAGGGGGGGGGGATAATTTAACTACCTTATATAATATAAGTAATTATAACTACAAGAGTGAGTTTAGTTAATCTAGACTTATTTCTTGTAGTTTTTATTTTTACTACATATTCGTTGTATAATTATAAATTATTTGTTATAATT
>CALVUN010000033.1 GCA_944363595.1 uncultured Bacilli bacterium | reverse complement strand
TTTATTTCTTTGATTACTTCTTCTTTATCTCTATATTGATATGTGTATTTATCAAAGATAAGATTTATTATTATTTTTTCTTTGATATATAATTCTAGTAAATCTATTTTTTGAAAACGTGAGTTTTTGATTTTTTCTTTAAATTTTTGTTTTCTTTGTTCGATGATATTCTTTACTGATAGGTATTCTTTATAATGTTTAAATTGTTCAAAGAAAGCATCTATTTCTTGATCTTTATTTGTCATTATATTATTTATTCTTTGTGTTTCTTGTTTTTCTAATAAAGTTATTATTTTTTGATATATTTCATTTAAGTTATATGTTTCGTTAGTTAGTTCTTTTTTTATTTCTTCAATTATAATATTTGAGTTATGTCTAGCATATATATTTAATATATTGTTTTGGAATGTTATGATTATTTGATTTAATTCTTTTTTGATGTTTTCTACTTTACTTGGTGTAATGTTATTAATATTAGTAATGGTGTTTTTTATAGTTTGTATTTGTTTATATGCTTTTATATATTCATTTTTGAATATTGATGGTACATCATTACTTAAATCTTTGATAAGACATTGTTTTAATAAGTAATTTAATATACTTAAACATTGATTATAGTTATCGTTATTATGTCTTATTTTTAACCATTTTTTAATTGTTTGATATGCTTCATTTATTTGTGTTAAATTTTGTTTTTGATTTGTTATTATTTTAAAATATGCTTCATTTATTTTGCTTTCATCGGTTGTTATATTATGGAAACCTAATTGGTTAAATGCTTTTTCTATTTCACGCATTGTTAAATTTTCTTTATTATTTATTGTCATAATAATTCCCCCTTTTGTAGTGTATATAATAGCATATTTGTTCGCTTTTGTCAAATTAAAAGAGAAAAAGTGTTTTTTCCTCTTTATTGGCTAATATTTAATTGAGGTCCATAGGCACCACCGGCATAGTTAGCAAAACCTCTTAGAGTTGTAATTCTACTACATGACGTGCCATCTAAGTTACAACGATATAAATTTAATTCATAACTACCATCGGTCGATGATGCGTAATATAGGTAATTAGGAGTTAATTTTAATATAGGACTAAATGATCCACCGACGCCATTGGCAAAGCCTTTAAGTGTAGTTATACTATTACATGAAGTGCCATCTAGATTACAACGATATAAATTTAGTTCATAACTTCCTTCAGTCGAAGATGCATAATATAAATGGTCATTAGTTAGTTCTAAGATTGGTCCATAAGCACCACCGGCATAGTTAGCGAAACCTCTTAAGGTTTTGATATTACTACATGAAGCACCATCTAAGTTACAGCGATATAAATTTAGTTCATAACTACCATCAGTCGATGATGCATAATATAAATACTGGTCGTTTGTTTTTACAATTGGTGGGAATGATCCTCCAACACCATTGGCGAAACCTCTTAAGGTTTTGATATTACTACATGAAGTACCATCTAGATTACAACGATATAAGTATAGTTCGTAACTACCGTCAGTTGAAGATGCGTAATATAAGTAATCATTTGATAGTTCTAAGATTGGTCCATAAGCCCCACCGGCATAGTTAGCAAAACCTCTTAAGGTTTTGATATTACTACATGAAGTACCATCTAGATTACAACGGTATAAGTATAGTTCGTAACTACCATCAGTTGAAGATGCATAATATAAATTCTGGTCGTTTATTTTAACAATTGGGGGAAACGATCCTCCGACATTGTTGGCAAAGCCTTTTATGGTTTTTATGTTTTTGCAGTTGCTTCCATCACTGTTGCAATAATATAAATTTAATTCATAACTACCTTCAGTAGATGTTGCATAATATAAGTTGTCTTTATTACTTATTATTAATGGTTCATAGGCTCCTCCGATGTTATTGACAAAGCCTCTAAGAGAAGTTAAACGATTGCATGATGTTCCATCTTCATCGCAACGATATAATATCATTTCGTAACTTCCATCGCTTGAAGTAGCATAATATAGGTTGGTTGTTTTTTTAATTGTCGTTGCATCAACACTATTTGATTTGGTTTGTAAATTATAACTATTAATGGCATTTACGTAGACTGTATATGTTTTACCTGGTGTTAAATCAGTGACATTACATGTTTCATTACTTGTTGTGCATTTTAAGGTGTTGTCGACATAGTATTCATATTCTTTAATAGGTGATTGGCTATTAGCTTTTGCATTGATGGTGAAACTAGTTTCAGTAATGTTGGTTATAGTTGGAGTAAATATTTCGGGAGGAGATGGTGCAACGACTGTTAATTCTTTGGTGTTATATGGTATTTCGATAGTTATTCCATAGTTGATATCACTATATAATGTATAGGCATCAATATTTATTTTTAATAATCCTTTATCATGGGTATCATTACATGTTACAAATTCGTTATCTTGATAGCAAGTTGTGGTAATGGTTGGATCATTTACATCTAATATTGAATTAAATTCTTTATAGTATGTATTTTCATAATAGTTTCCATCGTCATCTATTTCTCCATATTGAAAGATATATTTATTTTCGTCATTTGTAATAGTAATTCTTTTAGTTATGTTATTAAATGTTAGATCGACGATATTTGGTGTATCAATATTTTGTTCTAGTTTGGTTAATTTATATTTATTTATATCATTCATGATTTGATTTGTTATTAATACTTTATCTGTTGTTAATATGGTATCAACATATATATCGTCATTTTTTTCTTTTAAATTTAATGTTAAGTCGATTAAAAAATAAGCAATAGTCATTGCTAGAACAGATGCAACAATTATTTCTACTAGTAGGTAGCCTTTATTGTTTAATTTCATATTATTATCACCTATTTTTATTATATATTATATTTTTTTCTTTGTAAATTTACTTTATAATTTAAAATTAAATTTACATATTTTATTAAAAATGTTACTATATTTATATAAGTAAATTATTTATTTTGTATTTTAATTTGGAGTAATAAATGATATAATATTTAATAGAAATGAGGGATAATATGAAAATTGGAATTACTAATGATCATCGTGGTTATTTATTAAAAGTTAAATTAGTTAAATTTTTGAAGGATAAGGGATATGATATTGTTGATTATGGTGCTTCTAGTGAAGATTCAGTTGATTTTCCTGATTATGCTAAGAAGCTTGGTGATGGTGTTTTGAAGAAAGAAGTGGATCTTGGTATTGCTATTTGTGGTACGGGTATTGGGATGAGTATTGCTTTAAATAAGATTAAGGGTATTTACTGTGCTAAGGTTAGTAATTTATCGGAAGCTATTTTATCTAAAGCACATAATAATGCTAATGTTATGGCTATTTCTTCTGATTTAGATGATAAAGCTAATGAGATTGTTTTGAAATTTATTGAAACTCCTTTTTCTAATATTGATCGTTATATTAAGAGAAATAATAAGATAAAGGAATTGGAAAATGTATAAATTTATTTTATATTTATTAGTGGTTCCTTTATGTGTTTTTGCTATTGATAGTATTGATATTAATCGTATTTTTAAGAAAAATAAACCACAGCAAGCGAGAATTTTTTATGTTTTATTTATTTTTGCATTAAGTTATTTGATTGTTAATTTTATTAGTGATTTTGTTGGAGTAATTAATTAGAAAAGAGGTATTTATGAAAAAGATTATTATATTTACCATATTGTTAATTTTTATTCCTTTTTTTATTGTTACTTTATTTGGGATGAATGAAATTACGGAAATTCAACTTAAACATGTTAGTAATAAAATAGTACGGGTTAAGAGACTTAGTACGGATAAGATTGAGAATGTTTCTCTTGAAGAATATATTGTTGGTGTTTTAGCGGGTGAAATGCCTATTGATTTTGAACTTGAAGCTTTAAAGGCACAGGCTGTTGCCTCTAGAAGTTATGTTTTGAAGAGAATGGAATATAATAAGGATAATGAGTATGATGTTGTTGATTCGGTTTTGAATCAAGTTTATTTGGATGATGATTATTTAAGAGAAACATGGGGAAATAATTATACAATAAAGATTAATAAACTAAGAACGGCGGTTAATGAGACATATAATGAATATATGGAATATGATGGTGAAATTATCGATGCTTTATTTTTTTCTACTTCAAATGGTTATACAGAAGATTCGCATTTAGTTTTTAATTTGGAACTTCCTTATCTTAAGAGTGTTGAATCTTCGTGGGATAAGGATGTGTCATCTGTTTTTAGTTCTAAATATACATATTCTTTACAGGAATTTTATGAAAAATTAGGACTTGAATATAGTAAAACGTTAGATGTTTCGATTTTGGAAAGAAGTAGTACTAATAGAGTACTTAAATTAGAGATAAATGGTGTTACTTTTGAAGGGACAACTTTGTATAATAAACTTGGTTTAAGGTCTACTGATTTTGAAATTTCACAGGTTGGTAATAATGTGGTTTTTGAAATGAAAGGTTATGGTCATGGAGTTGGTATGAGTCAATATGGGGCTTTGGGTATGGCTAAACAGGGTTATACTTATGATGAGATATTAAAACATTATTATACGGGTGTTACGATTAAAAAAATTTAAAAAATTATTGGTATATTATTTCTATTTTGAGGCAAACTTAAAATAGAGGTGATTAAAAGATGACAAAAAGAAAGTTAAAACCTTTTGTAGTTCCAATGATGTATACTGTGTCTGTTATTATGTTTGTCTTTAGTATGTATTTTATTCAAAAATATGTTGGTACGACTGGCTTTGTTGGTGATACTACTGATGGTACTGAGTATGTGGATAATGATATTACGGAAAAAGAGGATCAGGTACCAGTTGTTAATACGGATATTTTGATATCAAAACCGTATTTGGATGAAACGGTAACGATTGGGAAAAATTATTATGATTATCAAGCAGATATAGAAAGTCAAGAGAAGGCAATTATATACTATGGTGATACTTATATGCAAAATTCTGGTGTTGATTATGTTTTAGATGAGAGCTTTGATGTTGTAAGTATTTTAGATGGAACGGTTACTAGTGTTAAAGAAGATGATATTCTTGGTAATATTGTCGAAGTTAGACATGATAATGATATTATTAGTGTATATCAGAGTTTGTCTTCAGTAAATGTTAAAGAGAATGATAAACTTCTTCAAGGACAAGTAATTGGTAAAAGTGGTACTTCTAATATTAATAGTGATCTAGGTAATCATTTGCATTTTGAATTGTATTATCAAGGTAAAGTGGTTAATCCAGAAGATTATTATAATAAAAATTTAAAAGATTTATAGGCGGTATACGCCTTTTTTGTATAATTATTTAGCTTATTAATATACTTTATTAAAGGGGTATGAGTATATTATGAATAAAAGAATTGTTAATAGGGTTTTAGAAGAAGCTAAATATATGATTAAAACAGGTGATACGATTAGAGAAATTGCTAAAATATATGGTGTTAGTAAGAGTACTGTTCATAAGGATTTGAATGATAGATTAAAAGTGATCGATAGAGATATTTACAGTAAAGTGTCAAATATTTTGCAATATCATATCGATATTCGTCATATTAGAGGGGGAGAATCGACTAAACTTAAATTTTTAGAAAAAAATTTAATGTAATTGTGTAAAAAATTAATAAAATATGATAAAATACTTAAGTGAGGGATGGTGATTTTTATGTTTAATCGCGATATAGGAATAGATCTTGGAACGGCCAATGTACTTATATATATAAAGGGTCAAGGAATTGTATTAAATGAACCATCAGTAGTAGCAATTGATTCAGAGACGAAAAAGCCACTTGCAGTAGGAATTGAGGCACATGAAATGTTGGGGAGAACACCTGGTAAGGTTAAGGCTATAAAACCTATGAAAGATGGGGTTATTGCTGATTTTGAGACAACAGAAGTTATGCTTAATTATTTTATCAAAAAAGTTAATGGTAAAAGTTTTTTTTCACGTCCTAGAATTTTGATTTGTTGTCCTTCTAATATTACACAAGTGGAAAAGAACGCTATTAAAGAGGCTGCTGAGAGAACTGGGGCTAAAAAGGTTTTCTTGGAGGAAGAACCTAAGGTTGCTGCGATTGGAGCGGGAATGGATATTTCTAAACCTAGTGGTAATATGGTTATTGATATTGGTGGAGGTACAACAGATATTGCTATTTTATCTTTAGGTGGTATTGTTAATTCTACTTCAATTAGAATTGCGGGTAATGCTTTTGATAATGATATTGTTAAATATATTAAAGATAAATATAAATTATTAGTTGGAGAAAGAACAGCAGAGGATATTAAGATGACAATTGGTACTGTTTTTCCTGGAAATCGTAATGAAAAAATGGAAGTAAGAGGACGTGATTTGGTTACGGGTCTTCCTCATACTATTACTTTAACTAGTGATGAAGTTGAAGAAGGATTAAGAGAAAGTGTTTATTTGATTATTCATGCCGCTAAAGGAATTCTTGAACAAACACCTCCAGAATTATCTGCAGATATTATTGATAAGGGAATTGTATTAACTGGTGGTGGTGCAATGGTCGATGGATTTAGTCAATTATTATCACAAGAACTAAAAGTACCTGTATTTATTGCTGAAAGTCCTTTGACTTGTGTAGCTGAAGGAACAGGGGTACTTTTGGATAATATTCATTTAATTGATAATCATTAAAATAGGGCTTTAAGCTCTTTTTTTATTTTATATTGATGTTTATGAATAATATTTAAGCATATTAGTTAAAATATGCTAAATATTATTCTTTTAACTTGAAAATGAATTAACAATATGATAATATTAATTTATAAGGATAGAAGATATAAATACTATTCTTATTTAAAGTTCTATTTGCATTAGAAGGAGAGGAGTTGTATGCAAAAGAAACATATTGTTATAGGGAGTGTTTTGGTATTATTTGCAATAGCCGTGGGTAGTACATTAGCATGGTGGACATGGACAACAAGTAATAGTGAAAGAACTAATATTGTAGTAACAGTCGGGGGAGCACAAATTAGTTATGAAGATGGGGAAAATATAACTAATAATAATTTGATACCTACTAGTACTAAAGAAAAGGGAATTAGTAAAGATATTACGATTAGTAGTACAGG
>CALVUN010000032.1 GCA_944363595.1 uncultured Bacilli bacterium | reverse complement strand
TGTACACTATATTACAATATCAAGATCAAAAGGAAATTGCAGATGTATTTGGTGTTGATATATATAGTATGGTTGAGTATTTGCCAATTTTAGCTAATTATCGTAATTTATGTGCTCATGAAGATATCTGTTATAACAATAAGACACAAAAGGTTATTGAAGATACTAAGTATCATAGGTTGTTATATATTCCTAAAATAAATGATGAATATATTTATGGTAAAAATGATTTATTTGCTTTGATAATTATTTTGAAGTTTATGCTAAAGGAAGATGATTTTACTTTATTAATGAATGAAATTAGTTATGAATTAGATAGGCTTTCTGGGAAGCTTGAGGTAATTAAAATTGATAAAGTGTTACATGCAATGGGATTACCAAATAATTATAAAGAGATAGTGAGGTTAGATTGATATGAATGATAGTTTAAATAAGAAAGTTACTAAAAATATTGTTAATTATATTATTGTATTTTTTGTGGGATGCTTAGTTATGTATGCAGTAATTTATTTTTTTCCTACAACAGTAACTGAGTCAGTTACTAAAGAGGTTAGAGATGTAACTATTAATGATACTGGTATAGCAGAAGCTGTTCAAAAAATATATGATGCGGTAGTAGTTGTATCAACTTATAGAGATAGTACTTATACAGCTTCTGGTACAGGATTTGTTTATAAAAAAGAAGATAATATCTATTATTTATTAACGAATTACCATGTTATTGAAGGTGGCAATAATGTAACTGTAACATTTACTGATGGTAGTGTGGAAGAAACTGAGATTGTTGGTCATGATGAATATGCCGATATTGCTGTTCTATCTTTAGAAACTGATAAAGATTTGGTAGTGGCTGAACTTGGTAATAATGAAGAAAGTAGAGTTGGAGATACAGCGTTTGCAGTTGGAGCTCCACTTGATAGTGTTTATTCTTGGACAGTTACAAGAGGAATTATCTCTGGTAAAGATAGAATGGTAGAAGTTTCTTTAACAGATAGTACTAATACTAGTGATTATGTTATGAAAGTTTTACAAACTGATGCAGCGATAAATTCTGGTAATAGTGGGGGACCACTTTGTAATGCTAATGGAGAAGTCATAGGAATTACTTCTTTAAAACTAATAAGTGATGGTGTTGAAGGTATGGGATTTGCCATTCCAATTGAAGATGCTGTTGAAAAAGCTGAACAAATTATTAGTGGTGAAACATCAGCATATCCTTATATTGGTATTTCAATGTTAGATTTTTCAAGTGCATATTATTCCCAATATTATAATTTGATTAGAAATTCTGGCTTAGATAGTGGAGTTATTGTTGTTTCAGTCGAAAATGGTTCTTCAGCAGATGATGCTGGAATTAGAGCTAATGATATAATAACTGCTATTGATGGAGAAGAAGTTACAAATATCGCTTATTTAAGATATTATTTATATCAACATGATGTTGGAGATACAATAACAGTAACAATATATAGAGATGGCGATACACATGATTTGGAATTAACCCTTGGTTCTGATGGACAAACTCTTTAGAGTTTGTCTTTTTTGAGTATAAATATTACTTTAAAAATAAATTTAAATAGTTTATAATAATAGTGAAAGGAAGAATGAAATTTTGATTTTTAAAAGAGTTGGAGCATACGCCATAGATTATTTGTTTATATTTTTACTTCTTACTATGTTGAGTCAGATTAGATTTTTGAATCTTACATATGATTTATATATGGAAAACTATGATAAATATTTAGAGATTATGGATAATATAAATGATGATAACATTTTGGATGTTGTAAACGATAGTGAATATCAAGAAGTTAATTATAATTTAAGTAAGTATAGTGTAAGTGTATCAATTATTTCAATTGTTCTTTATTTAACTTATTTTGTAGGCTTTCAAAAATGGAATAAGAACCAAACTTTAGGGAAAAAATTGTTTAATATTTCTGTAAAAAGCAAAAAGGATGATGGTAATCCTTCATGGGGGCAAATGTTTTTAAGAACAATTATTCTTTATAATATTTTATTTGAAATATTTCTTATAATTTCATTGTATATTTTTAATGCTTCATCATATATGATAATAAGTAATATTATTACAATTTTAGCTGCAATTGTGTTTTATGTTAATGTATTTTTTATCATATTTAGGAAAGATAATGCCGGTATTCATGATTTGATAGCTAAAACTAAAGTAAATTAAAAAGAAGAAAATTATTTAGCTTTATTTAATTTTCTTCTTTTTTTCTAGTTTTTGGGGATTAACAAAATCATATGAGGTAACATTTGTTATTTTATATAGTTCTTTTAAGGTGTAAAACATATCAGAATATATTAAGAATGCTTCATTATATTTTTTTCCTTTATATAGGTTAGTTATAGGAATAATGTAATTAGTTAATAACTTTTGGGCAATTAATTCTTTTTGAGGATCTTTTTCTAAAGTGTCTTTTAGTAGTCGTCCATACATATCATATTCAACTAAGAAGTTAAAATATTCTAGGTTTTGTTGAAGATAATTTTCGCGAAATTCA
>CALVUN010000031.1 GCA_944363595.1 uncultured Bacilli bacterium | reverse complement strand
TATTAAGTAATGTTGCAATTAGTAGTACTCCTACTACTTATACTTTATATATATGGATAGATGGTAATATGAATAATCCTAATGATATGTATAATCAATACTTTGATTTTTATCTTCATGCTGATGCTACAAATGAAAGTTAATGGTAATTGTTAAATATTTGAATATTTGTATTTTGTTTATTTAATAGTAATTATATATAATCTAGTATATTTATTTATAAATATATTAGTTTTTTTGTATATGTCAAGATATGTAAAGTTAAGGGGAAAGTGTTTACAAATATAAAAAATAGGAGTAGAATAGTGGTATAGAGTGGCAGAGAATGGAAGAAGGTGGGTAATATGTTGATTGGTGAATATCATCATAATATCGATGATAAAGGTAGACTTACTATTCCTTCTAAATTTAGAGAGGAAATTGGTGATAAGTTTATTGTTACCCGTGGTTTAGATAATTGTTTGTTTGTCTACTCTTTGGTTGAATGGGAAAAGATTGTATCTAAACTTAAAACACTTCCTTTTACGAAAAAAGATGCTCGGACTTTTACTAGATTCTTTTTATCTGGTGCTACTTTATGTGAATTTGATAAACAAGGTAGAATTAACTTAGCAAACTCTTTAATTAGTTATGCGAAAATTCAAAAAGAATGTGCAATTATTGGGGTAAACGATCGTCTTGAAATTTGGGCATTAGATAGGTTTAATAATCTAATGGTAGAAAATACTGATAGTTTGAGTGATATTGCGGAAAACTTATTTGAGGGGGAATTTGATGCATAAAAGTGTTTTACTTGAAGAGAGTATTGATGGTTTGAATATTAAAGAAGATGGAGTTTATGTTGATGCTACTTTGGGCTTCGGGGGGCATAGTAGTGAAATTTTAAAAAGACTTAAAAAGGGGTTACTTATTGCTATTGATCAGGATGATATGGCTATTAATGCTAGTCGGGATAGACTTAAGGCTATTAGTGATAATTTTGTAATTATTAAGTGTAATTTTGCTAATATGAAAGAGGAACTTAATAAAAGAGGTATTACTAAGGTCGATGGTATTTTATTTGATTTAGGTGTTTCTTCACCACAGCTTGATATTGATGAGAGAGGTTTTAGTTATCATCATGATGCTAAGTTGGATATGAGAATGGATCAAAGTAGGAATTTTAGTGCTTATGATGTTGTTAATTCTTATGATTATGATAAGTTAGTTAAGATATTTAGAGAATATGGTGAAGAGAAATATGCTTTAGGTATTGCTAAAAAGATTATTAAATATAGGGAAAATAAGCCTATTGAGACAACTTTGGAATTAGTAGATATTATTAAATCAGCAATGCCATATAAGGCTATGCGTGATAGTCATCCTGCTAGAAAGGTATTTCAGGCTATTAGAATTGAAGTTAATGATGAGATTAATGTTTTAAAAAAAGCAATAGATGATGCTATATCTTTACTTAATATTGATGGTAGGATATGTGTTATTACTTTTCATTCTTTAGAGGATAGAGTTGTTAAGACTATTTTTAGAAAATATAGTGAGTTACCTGATGAAATTAAGAATTTGCCTTTTGTACCGGATGAATATCAACCTGTTTTAAAGATAATTAGTAAGGGAATTGTTCCTAGTAAAAGGGAGATTGAAGATAATAATAGAGCTCGTAGTGCTAAACTTAGAATTGGACAGAAAATAAAAGAATAAAGGGTGATTATAATGCCAAAGAAGAAGAAAAAGAGAATATTTACTAAATTAGAACGTTTTTTGTATAAGACTTGTGTATGTTTATCTGTACTTTTAGTAGCAAGTATTGTCTGTACTAGTGTTAGTTTATCACAAATTAATTTAGAAGTTCAGAAGTTGAGGATGGAAGTTGATACACAAGAGGATACTAATCAAAGTTTAGTAATGAAGATTAATGAAATGGCTTCTTTAGATAATATTAAGACTGTTTCTAATTCTTTGGGTCTTGCTTATAATAATGATAATATTAAAACAATAACAGAATAGAAGAGTGATATATATGAGGAAAAAAAAGATTAATACAGATAAGATTAAAATTAATAAGTTTTTGTTTGTAATGGTCTTTTTTTTGTTTGCTATTTTTATTGGTAGACTTGCTTTTTTGTGTCTTGTTGATTATAGGGTAGAAGATAGTACTATTAGTGCTTTTATTGATGATAGAAATATTAATGAAGAGGTTTTAATGCCTATACGGGGATCTATTTTTGATAGAAGTGGTAATGTTTTGGCACAATCTGTTTCTAGTTATACGGTTATTGCTTATTTATCGGATACGAGAAGTGAAGGTTCGGATACGCCTTTACATGTAGTAAATAAGGAAATGACAGCAGAAAAGTTAGCTCCTTTGATTAATATGAGTGAGAGTGAAATACTTGAACTTCTTAATAAGGATGCTTATCAGGTAGAACTAGGTCCTGGTGGTCGTAATCTTAGTCAAATACAAATGGAAGCGATAAAGGAACTTAATTTACCTGGGATTGATTTTACAGAGAGTACCAAGAGATATTATCCTAATGGTGATTTTGCTTCTTATTTGCTTGGATATACGGTTAATAAAGAGGGGGATGATGGTAATAGTTATATTACTGGTGAAATGGGAGTTGAGGAATATTTTAATGATTTACTATCGGGTACTAGTGGTTATGTTACTTATGAAAAAGATAGATATGGTTATAAGATTGCTAATGGTAGAGAATTTAGAGAAGAAGCTGATGATGGGGATGATATTTATTTAACTATCGATAATAATATTGAGTTATTTATAGAGAATGCTGTTAAGAAAGCTAGTAGTGATTCAGAAGCTGAATGGACCCTTATGATCGTCGCGGATGCAAAAACGGGTGCTATTTTGGGTTATTCTTCGACACCTAGTTATGATCCTAATTTAAGGAATATGACTAGTTATGTTGATCCTATTGTTGGTAATCCTTATGAACCTGGTAGTACGATGAAGATTTTTAGTTATATGTGTGCAATTGACAGTGGTAATTATGATGGTAGTACTAAGTATACTTCAGGTAGTAAGACTTATGAATCAACAAATGAAGAGGATGATGTTACTATTAATGACTGGTTAAAAGAAGGATGGGGAGATATTACTTATGATGAGGGATTTGCTCTTTCTTCTAATATTGCTGTTGCTAATATTGTCGAGAATGTTATTGATGGTGATGATCTTAAGGCATGCTATGATAATTATGGTTTTGGTTCTAAAACAGGTTTTACGGTACCTAGAGAACAGACAGGAAGTGTTTCTTTTAAGTATCAAGTAGAAGTTGCTACAGCAGGATATGGTCAAGGTATTACGACAACTCCTATTCAACATATTCAAGCATTGACAGCAATTGCTAATGATGGGATGATGTTAAAGCCTTATATTGTTTCTAAGATTATCGATCCTGATACGGGAAAAGAGACTTATACTGGAAGTAAAGAAGAAGTTAGGAGTATTGCTAGTAGTAGTACGATTAGTAAATTGAAGGAACTTATGAGAAGTGTTGTTCAACCTGATAGTGAGAAAACAACAGGTTATCCTTATTATATGGAAGGGTATGACTTGATTGGTAAGACAGGTACTGCTCAAATATTTGATTATAGTAGTAACCAGTATTTGACGGGAGAAAGTGATTATATTTATTCTTTTAGTGGTATTTATCCTGGTGAAAATCCTGAAATTATTATATATACAGCGATGAAGAAACCTAAGGATAAGACTAATTATTTAGCAACAGCGGTAAAAGATGTTATTACTAATATTAGTAATTATCTTAATATTGATGAAAGTACAACTAAGGAAATTAAATATGAAATGGGTGAGTATCTTAATAAGAATATTAATACAGTAAGAGAAGATCTTACTAGTAAGGGACTTAATGTTATTGTTCTTGGAGATGGTGATAAGATTACTAATCAATATCCTTATAAGGATACAACGTTAGTTAAGGGGGATTTAGTTGTATTACTTACTAATAGTTATGATAAGAAAATGATCGATTTAGTTGGTATGTCTTATAAGGATGCTAAGAATATTTTGGAATTAATGGGGGTTAATTATGAACTTAAAGGTAATGGTTATGTTACTGAACAAAGTATTCTTAAGGATACTATTGTTAAAGATAGTGATTTAGTTGTTGTTACTTTACAAGAGAAATATAAAGATGATGTTAGTACTTAATATTTCTCTTTTTTATGGTATAATTAAAATAAGTGGAGGTGATTTAAGTTGGTGCGTTTTATTATTTATGAAGATAATTCGACAATATTGGAACAAGAACAATTAATTGTCAATAAGGTTTGTATGGGAGAAGATTTTGATTATAAGATTAATAAGTTTTCGGGATATGATTCTAGTATTGAAGATATTATTAATAGTAATAATGATAAGAAAATATATATTTTAGATGTCGAAGTACCTAAAGTATCTGGTTTGGAAATTGCTTCTAAGATAAGGGATAAAGATTGGAATAGTATGATTATTTTTGTTACTTCACATCCTGAATGTAAAGATGATATTTTTTATGCTAGATTGATGGTATTGGATTTTATTTCTAAAACAATGAATTTTAAGGAACGTTTAGAAAAATCAATAAAAGTTGCTCTTGAATCTTTTAATAAAAATAAGTTTTTAGTTTTTAAATTTAATCAGATTACATATAGAATTTTAATGGATTCTATTATTTATATTGAGAAAGTTCATCGAGGTGTAAATTCTATTATTGTTACGGATAATGAGCATTATGAGACCTCTCTTAGTTTGAGTAAGTTAAATGAATTATTGGATAAGAGATTTTTTCAAACACATAAGTCGTGTATTGTTAATGTGGATAGAGTTAGGAGTGTTAATAGTTCAATTAATGAGATTAGATTTGATAATGGTGAGGTTATTAATCTTCTTTCAGAAAGAAATAAAAAAGAATTTGTTAATTATTTAAGAAATTATAGGAAATAAATTGTTTTTATGCTATAATTAGTATAAGAATAGAGAGGATGTATATATTTATGAAAAAGTTATTTCTTTATATTGTACTTGTTGTACTTATTGCTTTAGTTGTTATTTTAAGTGTTTTAAAATTCAGTGGTATTGGTGAAAAAATGATAAGTGATACTGGTAGTGGTGATGAAAATGTGAATGGTGATAATAATGAAAATATTAGTTCTGGATCGGGCTCTGATTTGGGATTAGATGATAATAATATAGAAGATTCAAATTTGGATGATATTGATGAATCTATACTTGCTTCACTTTCTTCTAGTGCAAGGGGTAGTGCTAATTGGTATGATGAAGCAGTAGTTGCAGATTCGTTAGTAGATAATAATCGGCGTCTATCAGGAATTACGGTTGGTAATAATTGGGTATGTATTGGTTCGCTTGTAAATACAGATAGTTCAACAGATAATCCTAATTATGGAGGTAAAACACTAGGGGAAATGATGGGATTATCTTTAGATGATATTAATTTAAGTACAACAAATGTTTATGATGGTACAGAAAGTTCTATTACTTCTAGTACATGTTCTTCAATAAGAAATACTGATAATGGAACGGAAGTTTTATTAGTGGCTATGAAAGGTGGAACTTTTGATATTAGTGATATGAGTGTTACTTATGCATTTAGTAGTGCTTCAAGTGGAGTAGCTAGATAAAAAAGAAAGAAGGGATAATAAAATGGATAAAGATAAGCGTAGTACGATTATTGCTGTTATTTTGCTAATTATTTTAATTGGTGCAGTGGTAGTTATTACTTATATTGTTAAGTTTAGTGGACTTGCTAATGAAATTGGTAATGAAAATGTTAATAATGTAACTGTTGATCCGGCTTTAGAGTATATTACTATTACTCCTTATGATTATACGGATACAGAAGGTGTATTTACTACTTTTGATGTAAGTACGATATCTTTTAATAATTTGGATGCTAGTTTAACTAGTGAATTTTTAGAAAAACAACAAGAATTTATTGATAGTATTGATATATATCATCAACAAGTATTAGATTTAGGAGTTACTGATTATGGTAATAATTCTATTACGTCTTTAATTAATTATACAGTAAGTGATAGTATTCTTAGTGTTATTTATCAATTTAAAGTTAATATTCCTTTGTTAAATATTAATACTACAGAAGCTATATCTTTAAATATTGATTTAGTTAATCAGAGAATAATGACTAATGATCTTATGCTTAATTATTTAGAAAAGGATATTAATAATGTTGCTAATAGGGTATTTGATGATGTTATTATGACTCTTAATTTTGAAGATAATAATTATGTTGATATAGATACGGAAACAAAACTTGATAGTAGTAATGTTGAAAGTTTTAGAGATATTTATGTTACTAAAATTGCTGATTATCTTCAAAATGATGGTATTGGTTATATTATTAATGATCAGTATAATTTAATGTATCGTGCTAGTGATATTTTAGCCTTGTTATTTAATGTTGATATGGTAGAGGATATAGAATATATGGTAGTGGGAGTACAATAAATAAGTAATTAAAGTGTTTTAGAATTTGATGAAATTTTAAATTAGGTATTGTCAAAACCAAGGAAATATGATATTATTATATTGCTTGGTTTTATGGCGAGATAG
>CALVUN010000030.1 GCA_944363595.1 uncultured Bacilli bacterium | reverse complement strand
TTTCTTCTTTATTAGAAAAGAGAAACTTGCTATTAACATTAGTAATGCTAAATCAATAAAAACAGGTTTTAAAGCAAAATAATTTTTGATAGTTACTACTCTTAATAAAATGCTATTAACTAATGAGGCGATAATAAAAAGAAATAGCATAGGATTATTATTAACAGTGGTTTTGATTTTGGATATTATTTCTTTTATCATATGCACCTTCCTTGTTATTAATTATAACACTACTTAAATGTTTTAACAAGTAGGCTATTTTGTAAAGTAATTAATGCATTTTCTATGATTTATTTGGTGTAAAATTTTAGAAATTGTTTACTTTTAATGTTATTTTATTGTAAAATGATAATAATTTATTTACATCAATATAGTACTAATTTTACTTTTTTTTAGATAAATGTTATAATTATTAGAGGTGATTTCATGGCCAAAATTAAGAAGTTTTATAAGAAATATATTAAAAAATATTTTTCTAAAGAAAAATTATTTAATTTTATAAATACATATAAATATTTGTTGTTTATGGCTCTACCTTTTTTGGTACTAGATATTGGGACAAGAATTTTTAATAATAAAGGAGGGCTATTTGGTTCAACTAAATTTGGTTTTTTTGGGTTTTATCAACCAGTTCCTAATTTATTTACGCTAATATGGATTACATTATTTTTAGGACTTGCTTTAACTTTTAGAAAAAAGATTGGTAAAAAAATTTATATTGGTTGCTTTGGACTCGCTTTAACTATATTTATTGTTAATAATATTTATTATTCTGTTGCTAATAATTTTTTTGATTTTAATTTACTGGGATTAGCTTCGGAAGGTAGTAGTTATATTATCGATGCTATTAAAAAAACTAAATTTTGGATTATTCCTTGTGCAATTATTGCTATTTATCTGTGTTATTTGGGAGTTAAACATATTCCCGAGAGGAAAAAAGCTAATTATAAGATATTATCTAAAGTTATAATTACTTTTATTATTGGACATTTATTTATTCCTTTTTTACTTGGAAGTGGTAATTCTGATTTAACTTGGAATACTTGGCGTAATGCGAGAAATATTTATGATAGCTTTAATGACAGTAATAAGAGTATGATGGTTTCTGGATTATATGAATATACTTTTAGGAATTTTTATATTACTTATTTGAAAGAAAAAGAAAAAACGGATGATAAGGAAATTGAATTCTTAGAAGATGCTTTTAAAGATGATAGTAATAATGAAAATTATCAAACGGAATATACAGGTCTTTTTAAAGATAAGAATGTTATTTTCTTACAACTTGAGGGTATTGATAATTGGTTAGTTACAGAAGATACTATGCCAAATTTATATAGTCTTACTAATAATGCTTTTAATTTTAATAATCATTATTCATATTATAATGGTGGTGGTTCTACTTTTAATTCAGAATTTGCTGTTAATACTGGTTATATTACCCCGATTAGTTATACACAAAATGCTTATACTTTTAATAAACATAATTTTGCGTATTCTTTAGCTAATTTATTTAAAAATGAGGGATATGTTGTTAATGCCTTTCATATGAATTCAGCTGAATACTATTCAAGAGGAATTAACTATGAAAATTGGGGATATGATAATTATTATGGTTTAAAAGATATTGGTAAATATAAACACGAAGAGTATAACTTAGATACTGAACTTTTATTGAATGAGACATTCTATGAAGAAATGTTACCAACAGATACTAAGTTTGTTAGCTATGTTATTACTTATTCTAACCATATGCCTTTTACAACAAGTAAAGGAGTTTGTAAACAAATTGTCGATAAAATGAATGAACAAAAAGAAGAAGAGGATCCTAATAGTGAATTGATTGGGGATTTATCAGAAGAAGAATGTGTGAAATTACAGGCTAAGGAAACAGATGATATGATTGGTTTATTAATTCAAGCTTTAAAAGATAAGGACCTTATTGATAATACTGTTATTGTTGCTTATGCTGATCATTATTTATATACTTTGGTTGATCAAAGTATTTTGGCTAAATATAAGGACACTTCAAATAATTTAATTAATCATACACCTTTACTTATTTGGAGTAATAATATGGAAAGAAAAGATATTGATGAAGTTACTTCCCAACTTAATATTTTACCTACTACTCTTAATTTATTTGGCTTAGAGTATCATCCTAATTACTATATAGGAGAAGATGCATTAAACCCTAATTATCAAGGAATTGCATTCTTTAGTGATTATTCATGGTATGATGGTAATGTCTACGTAAGTGGTGGTATTGTTGCTAATGGTGGTACTATTAGTGATAGTGATTTAGCTTCTAAAAATTATTATATTAATTATATTATTAAGAAAAATGATTTGACACTTAAATATGATTATTTTGATACGATTGCCAAGCAAAATAAAGAAAAAGAAGAAGAAAATAGTGAAACAACTGATAATTAGATTTACCAGTTGTTTTATTATTTTTTTTATGTTATTATTATGGTAGAAAGTGAGGAAGTGAATGAAAAAGAAAATTTTTATTTGGGGAATTATTATTTTGATACTATTATTACTAATTGGTATTACTTGGGTTATTTACAGACAGACTTTAAAAAATGAAAAAGGTAACTATTATGTTTTTTCAGACATTAATGAAGTTGATGATTTTTTAAACGATATTAATAATCTTAATTATGATTGGGATACTTCTTCTGTCGTACTTATGTTAAATGATTTTAATGTAAATAATCAGGTTAGTGATGTAAAATTGATTCTTAATAGAGATATTAATAATGATGGTACTTTTTATTTTAGTCTTTATGTAAATGATAATTTTGTGCCTACAACTTATAATAGTAAACTTATGGCTTTAAATGTAGAAATTAAGAATAATATGCTTATGTTTATTGGTAATACAGGAGCTCAAAATAGTAATATTAACCTTTATTTGGTTGACTTCAGTGGAAATATTTTACTTGATGAATATGATATTTTTTATCAGTTTAATAATGATTTATTGATAGTTACAGATCCTGTTAATAATATGACTATTGATTGTATGAATGATGATTATGATGATGATACTATTGTAAATGAAATTAGAACTTATAGAATTGGTTATAATACTATTAATTTATTTAATACTGATAGTATTACTTATGGTGAATATTGTGAAAATAGATAAAATTAATATCATTTCTTAGAAATAAGAAATGATATTTTTAATTTAATAAACCTTTATAATATTTCCATGCTATTATTTTGATTACTAATTTATCTAAATAATTTTCACTAATGATTTGATTATCAATTGCCTTTTTTACTTCATTAATACTTTTTTTATAATCTGTTACTATAATTAAATTATTTCCAGATATTATTGATTTTACAACATTATTTTCAATATTGGAAACAGCTCCCATATCTAAGTCATCAGTTATAATTATTCCTTGAAAATCTAGCATATTATGAAGAATGTTGTGAATACTTGGTGATAAAGAGGCAGGATTATTCTCATCAATGCTTGTTACAATATTGTGACTGACAAGAACGGCTTCTGCTCCACTTTTAATTCCTGCTTGAAAAGGAGGTATGTCATTAGTTATAATATCATCATAACTACGGCTATCTATAGATGTTTCCGTATGGGTATCTACATTATTGCCATAACCAGGAAAATGTTTTAATGTATATGATACTCCTAATTCTTTACTTGCTTCAATTACAGTTTTAGCATAAATATTGGTTTGATCTGTCGATAAACCAATTGAGCGATTATACATATAATCATCTTTATTGGTGGCTACATCGACAACAGGAGCTAAATTTAAGTTTATACCTAAACTTTGAAGTAAATTACTTTTAGTAATTGTATCTTCTTTGATTAATTCAAAGCCTCCTTCTTGATATAATTCACGTGGTGATTTAAATGGTTCATCAAATAAATTGGGATTACTACTGATTCTGACGACAGTGCCCCCTTCTTCATCGACAGCAGTTAAAAGTGGTATTTTACTTACTTTATTTGCATTATTTATCATGTTTATTACTTCTTCTTTAGTTTTGCCTTGAAAATCTTTGGCAAAGAATAGATAACCACCAAATTGATATTTTTGTTGTTCTTCAGTTCCATTATTGGGATAACGAACTAATAATATTTGGGCTATTTTTTCTTCTAATGTCATAGTTTTTAACTTACTTATGGCTTTTGCATAGTAATTATTTAAAAATCCTTCATCAAGCATATCTTGGATCTGAAGTTCTGATGTTATATTTTCACAGTTTATAATTATTGCATCTTGTCTTTCAAAATTGGCATCTAATTTTCCTTCATACGTTAATTTTAAGTAATCTCCAACATTAATAGATAGATTAGAATCATCTGAATGGTATGAAAAGGTATAGATAATATTATTTTTATCTTCAACAGTTATTGTAGTATTTGTTTTATTTAATACCATGACTTGTAAACTTAATGATTCATCGGGAATTTGATTAGTAGTTTCAAGAGATTGATTACTTTCTTTTTCTTTGTGACTTTGATTAAGGAAAAAAGTGATAATTACTGCAACAAGGATGATTAATAGAATACAACTTACGATAATTATTTTCTTCTTCATGTCGATGCTCCTTTATTATTATAATATCATATTTTTTTACGATTGTTAAGTTTATTATTTTTGTTTGTTATGTGTTATAATAAATATATGTATGTGGAGGTCTATATGAAAAAATTAAAAAAGCAAGATATTGTTAATATTATATTATTGATGATTATTCCTATTACTTATTTTGGATGGGTAAATATGCAAGGTGATATATATGGTTCTAATACAGACTTTATTAATCAACATTTTAGGTTACCTGAATATCTTAGAATTTTATTTTATAGTACGGGTAATTTAATGCCAAATTTTGCATTTCATCTTGGTAGTGGACAGAATATTTTTTATCTTGCTTATCATGGCTTATTTAATCCTGTTTTGATGTTATCTTATTTATTTCCATTTATGAAAATGTATGACTTTGTAGTTATTAGTAATATTACTTGTCTACTTATTGCTATTTGTCTTATGTATCGTTTTATTTATGATAAATATAACTCTAAGACAGCGTTACTTAGTACTTTTATTTTTACTGTAGCTAGTCCTTTAATTTATCATACACATAGGCATTTTATGTTTATTAACTATATGGTATTTTTAGTTATGGCCTTAATATGTGTTGATAAGTATTTTAAAACTGGGAAGAGAAGTCTTTTAATTATTTCTATTTGTTTAATTATTTTATCTAGTTATTTATATAGTGTTGGTGCTCTTATTGCCATTCTTATTTATGCTATTTATAAATATATTGAAAAAGGAGATATTAGTGTTAAGAGTTTCTTTAAGATTGGAAGTAAATTTTTAATTAATTTTATATTAGCAATTGGAATATGTGCTTTTTTACTTCTTCCTACTTTTTATACTATTATTTCGGGGAGAAATACAGGTACAACAGAAATAAATATTTGGGAATTATTTATTCCTAGTACAAATGCATTATATTCTTCTTATAGTCTTGGTTTAACTTGTTTTGTTATTTTGGCTTTGTTAATTAATTTGTTTAATAAGAAAAAAGAATGGAAATTTTTGAGTATTTCTTTATTATTGGTATTGCTCTTTCCTATTTTTAATTATATATTTAATGGTTTTATGTATAATGATGCAAAGAGTTTAATTCCTTTTTTACCTCTTTATGTTTTTATTATCGCTAATGCTTTAAATAATTTTAAATTAAATAAGAAAATTGTTATTAGTTTTATTTTAGGTTTACTTCTTTTATTAGTTATGAATTTTAATTATGATTATGTTTATATTTTTATTTTCGATGGTATTATTATGTCAATTGCTTTATTGGTATATTGGTACAAAAAAGAAAAATTAATTATTTTGGTTCCATTACTTTTTATAAGTTTTGGCACTTTTATAGTTGTTAATAGTTATGATAATTTAGTTACTATTGATAAGTATAATGAAATTAATAATGATAATAGTGTTTACAATGGTATTAATGATGATGGCTATTACAGAGTAGCTAATTTGCTTAATAATGATTTTAATGTTAATACTATTTTGGATGATAAATATATGACGAGTAGTATTTATACTTCACTTGCTAATAATTATTATACTTATTTTATTAGAGATGTTTTTAAGAATGAGATTATTACGAGAGATTATCATACTATTACTAGCTCAGAGAATCTTTTATTTAATATTTTTATGGGTAATAAGTATATTATTTCTAATCATGATATTAGGGGATATAATTTAATTAAAAATAATGGCGAAGCTAATTTATATGTTAATAATGATGCTTTTAGCTTGGGATATAGTTCTGATAAATTAATGAGTTTAGATGAATTTGAGAGTTTGGAGTATCCTTATACTATTGATGCTTTAATGAATTATATTATTGTTGATAGAGATATTCCTGATACTTATAGTAGTAATATTAAAAAATATGAAGGAGAAATTTATTTTGATAATGTCAGTGATGTTAGTTATGATGTTACTGGTGATACTTATATAATGGATATTGATGATGATAGTTATTTTAACATTAAAATTGATGATACTCTTAAGGATAAGATATTGATTGTTACTTTAGATATGAATTATGAAATGAGTTGTAAAGATAGTACTAGAACAGTCAGTAGAATTGATATTAATGGAATAAGTAATGTTTTATCTTGTGATACTTGGAAATATAATAATAATAATAATACTTTTCATTATGTTATTAGTAGCAATAATGATATTGATAATTTGGAAATGGTAATTAAGAAAGGACACTACGAAATTAGTAATTTTAGTATTTATTATATGGATTATAATGATATTAGTGAAATTGTACATGATGAATTTGTAATTAATGATTTTACAGGTGATATGATTAAGGGTAATATTAATGTTAGTGATGATGGATATTTTATGATGAGCATCCCATATGATAATGGATTTGAAATTATGGTTGATGGCGAATATGTGGATATTGAAATTGTCGATACTTCATTTATTGGTTTTCCTATTAATAAAGGTAATCATGATATTGTTATTAGTTATAAGGCACCTTGGTTTAATATTGGAAAAGTAATTAGTGTTATTTGTGTTATAATATTATTAGGAGTGATTGTATATGAAAGAAAAAGAAATAAAAACAGTAAAGAAAACAAAAAAAGAAATCGTAAGAAGTCTATTAAATGAGAAAGTAGATGATAAGGATTTAGATGAACTTTTGGATATGTTAGTTGATAATCCTATTAGTGTTAATGTCGATAAAGAAGAAGCTAAGAATATTAGTTTTGGTGCAAAAGCTGCTGATAAGATTAGTGCAATTGCGGGAAGTTGGACTTTTCTAATTATTTTTTGTATATTTTTAATTTTTTGGATTATTCTTAATGGGAAAATTTTAAGTAATCCAGTCGATCCTTATCCTTATATTCTTCTTAATTTAGTATTATCTTGTATTGCCGCAATTCAAGCCCCTATTATTATGATGAGTCAAAATAGACAAGCTCATAAGGATAGTTTAAGAAATCAAAATGATTATAAGACTGATTTAAAAAGTGAACTTATTTTAGAGGAATTACATGACAAAATGGATAAAATTTTAGCTAATCAGAAAGCAATTATGAAGAGGCTTGATAATGATAAGTAAGATATTTGATTTATATAAAAAAAATAAAGAAATTATTAATTACCTAGTAGTTGGGGGCTGTACAACATTAGTAACGATTATTTCTTATTATATTATTAGTAGTATTGTTGATATTAATAATAATTTTTGGTTTATGTTTGCAAATATATTTTCATGGGTTTTAGCAGTTATATTTGCTTATGTAACAAATAAAATTTTTGTATTTGAAAGTAAAACTAAAGGAAAAAAAGAAGTTAGTAAAGAAATGGGAAAATTTTTTACTTCAAGAATTATTACTTTACTAATTGAACTTATTTTAATGTTTGTATTAGTTAAAATTATTACTTGGGATAATGGTTTATCAAAGATATTTACACAAGTAATAGTAATTGTTTTAAATTATGTATTTAGCAAAATTTTTGTATTTAAAAAAGTCTCTAAATAGGAGACTTTTTATTTGTTAATTAATTCTTTTACTCTTGCTTTGATTTTTTCTTGAATTTGATTTTTATTTTTATTTTGATAGTATTTATTAATAATTGCAATTACTTCTTCATAACTTAACTTATATGTTTCTTGGACATGCTTAATGCTTTCGGAAGAAAATTCTTTGTAAACTAAGTAATCATATATTATTAAATCTGTTTTTTTATTTTTTATATTATGTGCTTGCTTATATCTTTCTTTTTCACTATTATTTGCAAATGATTGATAATAAATACTAATAATTTCTTTTAAATCTGTTTCGCTTAGATTGTTTTCATTAATTATTTCTTCAATAATTAATGGATTAAAATTGTATGTAACAATAATATTAAAATATTCACTATACTGTGGTAATATTGATGATCTAAATAGTTTATTTTGTTTAACTGTTTTTTGCTGTTTTATTTTTCTTACTATTTTTTTCTCTTCTTCCGTTGCATATTTTCTATAATAAATGTCAAATGATCTTTGAGCTTCTTTTATATCTATTTTAAAGTAATTAGCTATTTTCAAGGTACTTGTTTGATTTAATTTATTTTTTATTAAATAATAAAAAATAATAGATCTTTGTCGATATAATTTTTCTTGTTCTTCTTTTCTTTTTTGTTGATTTTGTTTTAATGATTCTTTATATATCTCTTGTTCTTCAGGTGAAGCTAATTTACTTAAATAAAAACTTATATGTTTTTTTATTTGAAAATAAGTTGAATTATTTTTATCTGCGAGTAATTCATATGATTTACGATTAAAACCATTCTTAACACAATAGGAAAACATTTCTTTATTAGTCATCTTTATTCTTCTTTCGTTAATGTTTTTTTACCTTAGTAGTAATACGATTAATTGATATTTCAGGTAAATTATTATTTAGGTATCTTTTTAAAGCTTGTATATATATGTTTCTATATAATGGTATGTTGTTTTGTTTTAGATATTTAATAACATTTTGTTTATCTGTTGTAGTAACAAAATGACTTTTACCATTAATTGTAAGAAAATGTTCTACACTTTCTAATTCCTCTTTGATATTAAGTTTGGCAATTTTATAGTTTTTTATTGTCTTAGTATGATAATCAACATAACAACTTGAAGTATTTCTAATCATAAAATTTTTTAAAATTTCTAAATCAGCAGAAGACAAAACATCTTTAGCTTGATTAAAGAATATATCTAGTGGATAATTTGTATATTGATAATAGTCTAATAATTCAAATGATGGATTTTCTTTAATCTTTTTAGTTATATAGGTAATAAGTGAAGTTATATAATGCGGAACAGTATTATCCATATTACCTGTTATTTCATAACGTTCTTTTTCTTCTTCAGTAGCATGATGATAATAATAGTCATCAGCATAAGCTTTAATCATATTAGCATTTAAATGAAGTTCTTGACTTAAAGTATCAAGAGAATTTGGCCAATTTAGATTTTTAATTACATAATTAAAAATACGTTTACTTTGAAAGCTATAATCATTTACACGATAGTATTCTTTAACTAAATCAGTAATTTTCTTTTTGTAATTTTTACCAGCAATATTATGATAAAAATATTCTAAGAAGTCTTTATCAATTTGTGTATCTGGATTATATGGATCTTCTGTTGTGCTTTGGATCATTAAATTATCTAATAATTTATTTTTTAAAGCTTGTCTTTCTTTTTCTTTGGCTTTAGTTTCATAGTATGTGAAAAAATGTTTTATAATTTCTTCATTGGTTGTTTTAGTCATTTTTGCTAAAGAAGTAATGGTAAAAGTAGACATTCCATTTCCATTTAATATTTCATAGAAAATGATATTATCATAATAAATTCTAGTTTGATAATATTGATATTCTTTAATTATTTCTTCATATTCAGACTGTTCTTCTGGAGTAGCAAATTTTTTGTAATATGTTTCTATTTGATATTTTTTATCATCAGAAATATCTTTTGCTTTGACATTTTTTTGAATACAATTTACTAATTTTTTTAAGTATTTGTAAAATGTTTTACGACATTCTTTGACATATTTATTTTCAAATTTATTTTTTTCTTCTTCACTGGCTTTAGTTTGATAATAATCTGATAATAACTCTAGAATTTCTTTAGGTGATAGGTTATATTTTTCTTGAATTAACTGAATTGATTCTTTTGAAAAGTTATTTTTACTGCAATATTTGAAAACAACATATGATTTTCTTTCTTGTTCATTATTTAAATTTAACATATTAATTCCCCCTTTTTGAACATTATTTATTATATGATTTTCTTATTATTTTGTCAAGAAATAAGTTTTCCACAGATTTGGCGGCCTGTCCCACAAGTACCTGCGGTACACGTGGGAGGGAACCAGAAGACCTAACGGCCTTCTAGTTTTTTTCCTTATCACTTACTTTAGACTAATATTTTTATTTTTAGTTATTTTATGTTATTATAATACATAGAAGAAAGAAGGTTTATTATGGTTATAGGTATTATTTGTGAATACAATCCATTTCATTTAGGTCATAAGTATCAAATTGATAAAGTTAGAGAAATGTACCCTAATAGTACAATTATTATTGTTGTTTCTTCTTGCTTTACACAAAGAGGAGAAATTGGTATTATGAATAAATGGGATAAAACAAAAATTGCTTTAGAAAATGGAGTTGACTTAGTTGTAGAACTTCCTTTTGTTTATGCAACACAATCAGCAGATATTTTTGCAAAAGGAGCATTAAAAATTTTGAATAGTCTTAAAATTGATACTTTAGTTTTTGGAATTGAAAATGATAATTTAGATGTTATTTTAAAAATGGCAGATATTCAACTTTATAATAATGAATATGATGAATTGGTTAAAGAATATATGAATGAAGGTATTAATTATCCTACTGCGATGAGTAAAGCATTAAATAAGTTTATTGATTATAAAATTAATTTACCTAATGAATTGTTGGCATTATCTTATATAAAAGAAATTAAAAAAAATAATTATAATATTTATCCTATAGGTATTAGGAGAACTAATGATTATCATGGAAAAGTTATTAAAGACAATATTGTCAATGCTTCTTTATTAAGAAAATTACTTAGTGATGGTAAGGATATTAGTAATTTTATTAATTATGATAGTAATATCTTATATAATGTTATTGATGAGAAATTGTTATTTAATATGCTTAAATATCAAGTTATTAATAATATTGATACCTTGAATTCTTTTATGACAGTTGATGAAGGAATTGAAAATCGAATTAAAAAAGTTATAATGACCACTAGTGGATGGGATGAACTTGTTAAAGGGATAAAAACTAAGAGATATACTTATAATAAAATTAATAGGATGTTAATACATATTTTATGTAATTTTAAAAAGGAAGATATAAAAAAAATTGATATTGACTATATTAGAATACTTGGTTTCAATAACAAAGGAAAGAAATATTTAAGTAGTATAAAGAGAAATATGGATATTACTATTGTTAATCATTATAGGAAAGGTATGTCATATTTGTTTGATATAGAATATAAAATTACATGTATTTATGATATTATTATGAAAAGTAATTTAAGTAGTGATGAATTTAAAAAGGGACCTATTATTTTATAGATAATTGGTCTTTTAATTTAGTAGGATTGTTATTTATTATTTGAGATAGTTTAATTAAATTATTGTAATTACGATCGCTAGTTCTAATATATTTACATTTTTTTAAATAAATTTGATATATTTCAATGTTGTTATCGTTATTGTGATGAATATATTGTTGATTATATAGATTTATAAAGTGATATATAACTAATTTATTTTCTTCTTTTCTTTTTATATAGAGATATAAAGATATTTGATTATCATTACCACGAACATGAATAATAGTTTTATCACCATATTGAAGTTTATATCCCAAAATATTTGTTATAAATTTACGTATTAATTTTCTTTTTGATAAATATGTTATATAATCTTCTAATAATTGTACTTTGTTCATGTTATCGCCCCTTTATAAGTCCAAAATAACATAAACTAGTAGTTAAGTCAACCAATAAAGCCTTATAATACATAAATGTAGTCGAATTGGTTACATTATATTTTACACTCAATGTAAAGATGAATTAATACTTTGAATAACTTATTAAATAGTTATTTTTTTTAGTCCTACCTATAATATTATTAAATATATATTTTCCATAATGACGAACACTAAATACATCATTTTCTTTAATGTTAATTGATTTATTTGATACAATTTGATAGTTTAATATTACTTCTTTATTTTTAATTTTGATAATTACTTCTTTTCTAGATAGACCTGTTACACGTGATATTATTTGGTCAAGACGTAGACTAGTTACGATAATTGTTTTTTCTTGTAATTCTTTTTGATATGTCTTTAGCTCTTCAATATTTCTTTCTTCAAGATAGACGGAATTATTTGCTATTTTATTTAGATATGTTTTTAAATAATGAGCATTATTTTCTAGTATATATATGTAATAATGGTCATCTTTAATTATGATATCACCATATGTATGTGGGTCTAGATTGATGCTATATAATGTGCCAAGAATATCTTGGTGTCTTAGTTGGTTATTAGTTATTATTTCATATAATTTGACAGATGGAACATTTTGCGTATAAATTATTTTCTTTTCACAATGTGGATAAGTTGAATAAATTGAATAGGTATTTTTTCTTAATCTACTTATAACTTGTTTTTGTTCATTGGGATCTAAAAAGGGAGTATGTTTATTTTGATATATTCTTTCAATATAATTTTCTATTTGATAATTTTTAATAATATCACTCCTTAAAGAGTAAGATAAGTAAATGACACCATTTACTTATCTAATATTTTCTTTAAAAATTGTCCTGTATAACTTTCTTTACAATTTGCAACTTCCTCAGGGGTTCCCGTGGCAACAATTGTTCCTCCTCCATTGCCTCCTTCAGGGCCTAAATCAATAATATAGTCTGCTACTTTTATTACATCTAAATTATGTTCAATAACTAAAACAGTATCACCATTATCAACTATGCGCTCTAATATTTTTAACAATTTTTTTATATCGTGCGAATGTAGTCCAGTTGTTGGTTCGTCTAAAATAAATAGGCTTTTACCAGTTGGTCTTTTTTGAAGCTCTTTTGATAATTTGACACGGGCTGCTTCTCCTCCTGATAATGTTGGAGCACTTTGCCCTAATTTTATATATCCTAAACCTACATCATGTAAAATTTGGAGTTTATAAAGAATTTTAGGATGGTTTTCAAAAAATTGCATAGCTTCATCAACACGCATATTTAAAACATCATTAATATTTTTATCTTTATACTTCACTTCTAATGTTTCACGATTATATCTCGTTCCATGACATACTTCACATGGTACGTAAACGTCTGGTAAGAAATGCATTTCTATTTTCTTTACACCGTCACCCCAACATGCTTCACAACGGCCACCTTTGACATTAAAGCTAAATCTTCCTTTATCATATCCTCTTATTTTGGCTTCTTTAGTATTAGCAAAAACGTCGCGAATATCATCAAATACACCAACATAAGTAGCAGGATTACTTCTTGGCGTTCTGCCTATTGGTGCTTGACTAATATCAATAACTTTATCGATGTTTTCCATACCTTTAATACTTTTATGCTTTCCAGGCTTTAATTTACTTTTATAAATGTTTGCCGCTAGTGATTTATATAGTATTTCATTTACTAGACTTGATTTACCTGAGCCTGATACACCAGTGACACAAATAAATGTTCCTAGAGGAAATTTTACATTGATATTTTTTAAATTGTTTTCTTTAGCGCCTTTTATTTCTAGGTACTTTTTATTTCCTTTACGTCTCTTAGTAGGAACTTCAATTTTTTCTTTTCCTGTTAAATATTTTCCTGTCAAGCTATTTGGATTGTTCATAACTTCTTCAGGGGTTCCACAAGCTACTACTCTTCCTCCTTCATCACCAGCATATGGTCCTATATCAATCAGGTAATCAGAAGCTAGCATTGTATCAGTATCGTGCTCGACGACAATAAGTGAATTGCCTAAATCACGCATTTCTAGTAGAGAATTTATTAATTTCTCATTATCTCGTTGGTGTAAACCAATGCTTGGTTCATCAAGAACATATAGAACGCCTGTTAAACGTGAGCCTATTTGGGTAGCCAGACGAATACGTTGACTTTCTCCACCAGATAGTGTAGCAGCTGTTCGACTTAAAGTTAGATATTCAAGTCCAACATTAATTAAGAAATCTAATCTTGAATTTATTTCTTTGAGAATGGTATCAGCAATTTCTTGCTTTTCTTTGCTTAATTTTAAATTTGTGATAAATTTTTTTAATTCTTTTATATCTAAATTTGTAACATCGTAAATATTTTTTTTGTTTATTAGGACAGATAGAACACTTTCTTTTAAGCGTGAACCATGACATGTTGGGCAAGCCATTTCAACCATATAGCCTTCAATCCACTCTCTAATCCATGTGCTTTTTGTTTCCATATATCGTCTTTCTAAATTAGTAATTATTCCTTCATAATAGCTACGGGCTGTTCTTTTATTTCCATTTTTTGATTCATACTTGAATTCTATTATATCTTTGGATCCATAAAGAATTATATCTAATTCTTCTTTAGTTAGATCTTTAATTTTTTTATTTAAGTCAATATTATAATAGTTTGCTACTGTTTTTAATTCTGTATTAATTATGTTATTACCATCATCAATGTTAATAGTAGCAATAGCACCTTCATTTATTGATTTATTTTTATCAGGTATTATTAGGTCCACATCTAATTTGTATTTAACCCCTAAGCCTTTACAATCGGGACATGCTCCATAAGGGGCATTGAAAGAAAAAATACGTGGTTCTAGTTCATCTAGGGAATAATCACAATAAGGACAAGCAAAGTTTTCAGAAAGAAGTATTTCTTTACCTCCTATAACATCAATAATTACTTTGCCATGCGATAAATTAGTTGCGGTCTCTAATGAACCATAAAGGCGACTTCTTATGTTTTCTTTAATAACTAATCTATCAATAACAACGGATATACTATGTTTTTTATTTTTCTCTAAGTTTAAATCTTCACTTAAATCATGTAACTCACCATCTACTTTGATACGTACATAACCTTCTTTACGTAAATGTTCAAATAAATCTTTTTGTGTCCCTTTTTCACCTTTAACAACTGGTGCCATAACCATAATTTTAGTACCTTCTTCTAATTCTAGAATCTTATTAACCATTTCTTCTATACTCTGAGATGTAATAGGTACTTTATGAATTGGACAGTATGGTGTTCCAATACGGGCAAATAAAAGTCTTAAATAGTCATATATTTCTGTGACAGTTCCTACAGTACTACGTGGGTTTTTATTGGTTGTTTTTTGATCAATACTAATGCTAGGACTTAAACCTTCAATACTATCAACATCAGGTTTTTCGCTATTTCCTAGAAATTGTCTAGCATAGGCACTAAGGCTTTCAACGTAACGTCTTTGTCCCTCTGCGTAAATTGTATCAAAAGCTAAACTTGATTTACCTGAGCCTGATACACCTGTCATGACTACTAGTTTATTTTTGGGTATTTCTATATTAATATTTTTTAAATTATTTTCACGAGCTCCTTTTATTATTATTTTGTCCATACTTACCTCCTTCATGCTTTTCTATTATATCATAATTTTTTATATTTTAAATAAATTTATATGGGTATTAAACAATATTTGCTTGACATAATTAAACGATATCATACAAACATACGTTTGTCAACACTTTTCGTTAAAAAAAGTAATAAAGTGTTTTTATTAGCTATTTTACTCTTTTTAATTATAGGGAATAGAATTTTGACCAAATTTATTTAATTTTAGTTATAGTTACTATGTAGAATTTAAAAAATATATTTATAATATTTTCTATATTTTTTGGAACAGAAAATTAAATTCTTTTATTTTGTTATATTATTTTTTTAATTTTATTATATATTGTTATTTAATTATTAAAAAAGCCTGTTTTGATATACGGCTTTTTGTTTTTGTATTATTTATTTTCTTTTAAAATGTTTTTTATTTTCGTTTTTAATCTAAATAAGGCATTATCAATGGTTTTAGGATCTTTATCTAAGATAGAAGCAATTTCGCGGTAATTGAACCCCTGAATTTTTAAATCAAAAACAGTGTTTTCAAAATCACTTATTTGACTTTTTATTTTTTGATATAGTTCTTCTTCTTCCTCTTCTGATATTAAATCATAAAGAGGATTATCCGTTTTATCATAAATATAATTTAATAAACTTATTTCTTCATCATCACTAGTATCGTATGATACTGCTTCGTTTAATATTTTATGTTTATCACGATTTACTTTAGATATTAATGTTTGCATTTTTCTATCAATACATAAATTAGCGAAGGTATAAAATAGAGTATTATCTTTTTCATCATAACCATTTATAGCTTCTTCTAGTCCAATCATTCCTTCTTGAATGATATCTACTAATTCAATTCCTTTACTTCCTAATATATTATAGATATATCTTGCTTTTTTTTGGATAAGTGGTTTATATTTTTGATAAATAATATTAATGGCATCTTCGTTTTTTTCTTTCGCTAATGATACTAATTCATAGTCATTATACTCTTGCATTTAATTCCCCTTTCTTATCTTGAGCCAACTATTTGTGATATAATGATGGCACATGATACTGAAGCATTTAAGCTATTTATTTTGTTATTCATCGGAATAGTTGCAATAAAATCACAATTATTTTTTATTACTTTACTCATCCCTTTACCTTCATTACCAATAATTAGACAAATTGGCATATGATAGTCAAGATGGCGATAATTAGTTCCTTCCATGTCGGTACCAATAATCCAATAACCATCTTGTTTTAATTTAGTAATAGTGCTATTTAAATTGGAAACACGAATAATAGGAAGATAGGAAATAGCTCCTGCGGATGTTTTTACAACAGTACCATTGATTGGTACACTGCGATCATTTGGTATGATAATAGCATCGACACCCAAGGCCGCACTTGTTCTGATAATGGCTCCAAAATTATGTGGATCTTCTAAATGATCCAGCATTACTATCAAAGGTAATTCTTTGTTTAAATGGGGAATAATATCTTGATAGTTATAGGTTTTAATATTATCTACTTCTAAAATAATACCTTGATGAAGTCCATCCACTTTTCTATCTAATTCTTTATTTGTTAGGTAGTTAATTTTTACTTTTTTTTGATTTAATAGTTTAATAATATTTTGATCATTAAATTTATCACTTAGATAGGCTTTTAGTATTTTTTCATTACTATTTAATCTTTCTTTTGCTACATTTTTTCCATATATATACATTATTTCACCTCGATATTTGATAGTATTTCTTGTATGCGAGGTATGTTATTTTCTAAATATAAGTAACCTATTAGGGCTTCAAACCCTGTCGATGTTTTATATGTTATTATATCAGTATTATTGGGATGATTACTGCGCTTATAATTTCTGCCTCGTTTAACAATATCTAGTTCTTTATCGGTCAATATGTGCTTTTCAATTAAATTCTTTAGGATTTGAGCTTGAGCTTTGGCTGAAACATATTTGACAGCTTCTTTTTGTAAATCAGATACTTTAGCAATACCTTTTTTTATTAAACTATTTCTGATATATACTTCATAAATGGAATCACCTAGATAGGCTAAGGTTATGATATTTATTGTGTTAATATCCATTATTGTCGAGTAATGAGATACTCGATTCACCTCGCTTTCGTATGTTTTAATTTTATCATATTTTATTATAAATTAAAAGCACTTAATGTTTTATAGAATAAAGTGCTTTTTATTTATTAATTTTATTTTCTGGTAATTTTTTTATCAAATATTCTTTGACCTATTATATTAATATGTGGATTTTCTAAGTCTTGTCTATCATGACCAATACTATAACCTGAATTTAAAACTAAATCAGCAAGTGTATTTAGATTAAATAGTTTATCTTTGAAATGTTTATTAGATAATTTTGCAACGACTTCTTTTTGCTTAGAATCAATGTTTTCATTTTGTAATTCAACTTTATTTAAGGCATATATCCATTGTTTATCTAATCCAATACTATTATAATATATTTTTAGGTTTATTTCTTCTTTGGGATTTTCATTTTGTAATTTTACCAATAAGGCTTTTAAAATATATGAATAATCTTTTACTTTAGACATATTATCCCCCTCCTTCTAGGGAATTTATTATAAGGCAAAATTATTTTTTTGTCAAATTAAGTTATCTCTTGTCGTTATTCCTACAGCAATATTTGTGTAGATATTTATTTTAGTACGTTTAGTAAATTTTATAAAACATAAATCTTCAATAACTAAATCTTCATTATCAGCAACAAAGAATGTTTTCTTTTCTTGATCTTTCATTTTAGGATTAGTTGGTTTTACTCTTATGATATTTACACTATTGGATATATATATAGTCATACTTGTATTTTGGGTATCATAATCTAATCTTATTAGGTTTTCAATAATGAGACTCCCTTGACCTTTTATTTGATAAGTTCTTGGTTTGATTGTTTTTTTAGGAGTTATTTTTTTTAGCATTGAATGATCAATATAATTAATGATACTGGTAGTACTAACGATACCTGGTGTATCTATAATGTTTAAATGGTTAGTAATTGGGATGTTTATTTTATCAATAGTGGTCGATGGGAAGATACTAGTAGTTATTTGGGGTGGTGTTCCATGATAATTTTTTATTAATTTATTGATAAGAGTGGATTTCCCTGAATTGGTATAACCTATAACGTAGACATTTTTACTTGTTTGGTACTCTATTATTTTATGATATAATTCATCTAAATGGTAATTTTTAATGCTACTTATTACTTCAATTGCTTTTAAGTTAGGATATCTTTCTTGAAAATATTTAATTAGTTTATAGTCTTGAACAGATTTGGGTAATAAATCTTTTTTGGTAAGAACGAGAATGATATTATTGAATTTTTCTAAATAGTTAATATTTATATTTAGAAGACTTGTTACATAGATAATTAATTCATTTTTATTAATACTATTTATTATTTTTATGTAATCTTCATTAGTAGTAATTGGTTCTTGATATTCACCATAATTTTGTAATCTAAAGCAACGACGGCATATTTGTTCATCGTTATTTAATGGGGCTCCACAGCCAATACATCTTTTATTCATAATATTTTCCTTTCGTAAATAAGCCCCGCTTATGGAGGCGTCTCATTTGTCTTTTTTCGAAGTGGCGAATAAATTTGGTTATAAAAAAATCATTGGGAGATAAGGGGTTTACTAATATAGTTTTAATTCCTACTCTATTTCCTCCTAGGATATCTGTGAATAGTTGATCACCAATTATTGCAACTTCGCTTAAGTCATAATTAAAAGTTTTAATTATTTTTAAAAATTTTTTCTTCCTTGGTTTACTGGAATTGGCACTACAATCAACCAAAAGGGTTGTTTTAAATGGTTCTAATCTTTTTTTAGGTGAATTTGAAAATATAATTACTTTAAAGCCTAAGTCTTGCAAGTCATCAAATAAATCAATTAGTTTTTGACTTGGCTTTTTGACATTAATAGGAGCACATGTGTTATCTAAATCAAAGAGAAGACATTTTATGCCATTTTCTTTTAATTTTTCGTAATTGATAGAATAAATGCTTTTTTGATACATATCAGGAATTAATTTGTCCATATAACATCACTTCTTTCTTTTTAATTATACTATATTTTAATTAGTTTTAAAAGAAAAAAGTTAGCTAACTAACTTTTCTGATGTTTCCTTCTTCCATTTCTAATACTTCATCGCATAGGGTATCTATATCTTCTTTGCTATGGGTGGCAATTATGATGAGTTTATCTTGTTTTTTTAACTTTAAAAGGATATTTCTTATTTGTTTTGATGATTCTTTATCTAAAGCACTAAAGGGTTCATCTAATAAAATAATATCAGGATCTTCCATTAGAGCTTGAGCAATACCTAATTTTTGTTTCATGCCCAAAGAATATGTCCTATATTTTTGATTTTTTTCTTTATATAGATTGACAGATTTTAAAATTTGGTCAATATCATCATTGGTTATTTTATGATTAATGCTAGCTAAGATTTCTAAATTTTCAAAACCAGTTAAATTATTTAGGAATTTGGGCTTTTCGATTAGAACACCGAAATTATACTTGTTAATATTATTTTTTAGTTCTTCTTTATTAATTAATACACAACCATTATCTGGGCTTATTAAACCACAAATTAAACGTAGAAGCATTGATTTTCCACTGCCATTTGGGCCAACAATACCATAGGTTTTACCACTTTCTAATTTTAGATTGATATTTTTTAGTACGATTCTTTTGTCAATTGTTTTCGATACATTTTTTATTTCAATCATTTTTACTCCTTCCCTTCTTCATTTAGAAATTGTTTATTATTAATAATTTTTAATAAGATGATTATAGTGATTATGACTATTATAATTAGATAAATGATACTGGCTAAATTATTAATAGTAAGGCTTTTAAATAGATTATTTGAGTCTAAAATATAGACTTGTGGAAATAAATAAGTTAAATAAGGATATGTTCCTATTAAATATTTAGAAAAATAGTTAAAACAGATAATTATAAAGCTTAGAAGATTGGCATAACTAGACTTAGATAGGCTATAATATAAAGTTATAACGATAATGGAAAAAATAAGACTATATATCCATAATTTAATTAGGCTTGAAATCATAATAGATAGATTGTTACTATTATATAGTGATGTTATAGTTAACTCTTCAAAAGGAGTCAAATTTGTTGCTATAAATGTTATTAATATGAGAAGTAAATAGATAATACTATTTACTATCAATAATGTTTTTATAACATATATTATGTATTTGTTTCTACTTGGAAAACGTAAAATTAAATTATAATTATATAATTCTTTATATACATATGATGTCATTAGAATAAATGAGGGGAATAAAAAGATTAAATTTAAATTTTGGTTAGTTAATATGTTAATAAATTTAGTTATATAATCTTCATTGATGTAGTAATTAGAAAAGATATATGATCCAATAGCATAATATATGATTATGAATAATACTAGGTAATTGTTGGTTAAATATTTTAGAACTTTATTCATCACTTTTTAGCACCACTTTTTCTTTGTTTTTGTATGTCAAGGATAGTATAATGATAAGAATAATATTTCTTATGATACCAAAAGAGATATTTACAATGTAGTTACCCCTAGCACATAGGTAATCGTCATATATATTTATATTATAAAATAGTTCTTTATTGAAAAGGGATAATATATTTGATAATAGATTTCCTTCAATAAATGCTATTAAGAATACAACCATAAGTGTTACTATTAGGACTAGATAGAATTTTTTTAAATATCTTGATAGGATTAGAGCTATATTAGTGATTGCTAAACTATATAAAATCATTGATATAATGGATATAAAAACATGGAATGGTGGGTTTATTATATGAGATGGGAAATAATGAATATGTAGGCTTGTTGAATTTATTTCTGGTGAAAAGAAAATACTAGATACGATAAAGACTACTAAGGAATATAAGGGAAATAGTAATATTGCTCTAAGGTAACTGTTGTTTATTTGTTTTTTTAAAAATTTTTGATATGGAACTTTGGTTATAACATTTTGAATAAAACCAGTCTTTATTATTTGGAAAAAAGGATATACACAAACAAAAGGAATAATTATTTGGGATAAAAAGGATATAACACTACCTATTCCTGAGTTGATTGTATAAAACCACATGGAATAACTACTTATTTTACTTGTATCAATATCCCCAAATGGTGTGTGGATGGAAGTGTAATAATTAATGATTGATAAGACAAATAAAATAACTAAAGTTATGATGAGAAGACGATATTTTTTTAATACTTTCATATTTACCTCCATTAATGTGAGAGTATGAATAAGTTTTAACTCTTTATTATATTTTTAATATTGCCATGTAAAACTTGTATAAGTAGATTTAGTATAATTCCATCTTGAGTCAATATATAAATATGCAGATGCTGGCATTATTTCATATTTTTCATCAAAAATAACTTGTTCTTCATTTTTTAATATCTTCCATGAGCCAACGTTTGCACCTAGTCTGTTTTTCATTACTATATCTAGTGTATCATATGATGGACTTACAACAACATCTCTAACAACTTCTCTATTTTCCAATAGTTTATCCTCTCTTAATGGTGTTTGAACACTTCCATTAAATCCAGGAACATTAAATGAATAGTTTTTTATGCCGGCAAAAACATTCATTGAAGCTGTGCATGATGTAATTATTAATGCTATAAAGATATATTTTTATTTATCCCTCTCTTTCTATCACATTCATACTCACTTAAAGAAAGTATAACAAGAATAATGTCTAAATACATGAGGATGCCGTCAGCGTTATTTTTTTTACCTTATATGTTTAAAAGTTAACCATAAATTTACTGTATGTTTATATTAATTTTACTTAAGTTTATCATCAATTAATTAAAAAAACAATAATTTTATAACATCACTGTAAAATTTACACGGATTATTGTAAATAAATACAATAATTTTTTTTTGCATAATAATTATGAAGTTTTATTTGATAGACTTATTTTTAAACAGTTGATTGTTATTACTTAATAAATTTTTAAAAAAGAATATTTGAATCGGAGAATTTACTCATAGATAATCTATGTATTGACATATTTACTACGCAAAAAATTAATAAATGAAGATAAAAAATATAGAAAGATTTATATAAATGATATAAATATTATAAGGAATTAATTGATGCCATTAATAACGCTTATAATGGTGGGATTTTTAATATAAAGGAAGATATGATTAGTTATAATAGAGCATTAAAAGATACAAAATTTGAATTTGAAGATTCTAATAAGCTAAACGAAAAATCTGATCATAAAACTGTTGACACTGAGTTTTTGGGATATAAAAATCATATTATTGTGAGTGAAGAAAGAAAAATAACTGATGATGGTGTAACTTTACATGGGAAAATTATGATGGTAGATAATTACATAAATTATATGAAAACAGAATAATTTAGGAAAATATTATAATCATAAATATTAAAAATGTTGAACTGAAAATTCTGAAATAAAATTAATTTATAATTTTGAAAAAAATCCGTGACTTATTGCTTATAAAGTATGATATTCAAAGGGTAATTATGTTCTTTTTATCTACTTTAACATAAATTTATAAACAAGAAAATAAAAAATGATAGAAAGAAATTAAATTCTTGCTATCAATTATTTTTATTACACTACTTTTCAATGTATTTGTTTTTAATCAACATTGCTTCTAAAATGAAATAATTTACGTTTATTTTTTTCGTTTTCTTCTTTTTCTTTTAATCTTTCATTGACAGTATTAGCAATAGCACTATAACAAATAGAACATATTGGAACACTTAATAGCATACCGATGATGCCTGCGACTGAAGCACCAATTGTAACTGCGACTAAAACCCAAATTCCTGGTAATCCTACTGATTTTCCTACAACTTTAGGATATATTAAATTACCTTCAAATTGTTGTAATATTATTATAAAGATAATAAAGATAACGGCTTGGATTGGATCTATCATAAGAATTAGAATGGCACCAATAGCTGTACCTATTAATGCTCCAAAAACTGGGATTAAAGCAGTAAATCCAACAAGGACAGATATAGTAGTGGCATATGGTAATCTTAATATTAGCATACCGATGAAACACAAGATACCAATTATTAAAGCTTCTAGACATTGACCACTGACAAAGTTACCAAAAATGCGATTGGAATCTGTACCTATGTTGTTAATCATATTAATTTGTTTTGGTTCTATATATGCTTTCATTAATTTATTAAATTGCCTTAATAATGTTTCTTTTTGAGCTAATAAATAGATAGCAAAGACAATAGCAATTATTAAATTGGCAATTGTTGAGATAACAGAGCTTGCTATTCCTACAGCACTGGTTATGATATTTTCTCGGTTATTGACAACTGTATTAGTTAGTATTTCTTTGGTATCGTTTAAGTAATTGTTAAAGGTATCAATTGTTCCTTCACTGACACCCATTTCATCTAACCTATTTATGAGATTTTCTTGATATTCTGGTAAGTTATCAATAAATATGGTGACAGTATTTTGTAATTGTGGAACGATTAAACCTATGATTAAGGCAATAGCTCCCACAACGATAAATAGTGTTATAATGAGGCCAAGGGCTCTTTTTAGTTTGCTTTCTTTCATTTTCTTTAATATTTTATGTTCGACAATATTTAAAAGTATATTTAGAATGTATGCTATTATACAACCAATTAGAAATGGCATTATTAATTTTAGAATATAAGATAAGATCGATAAAATTAAATTGATATTAAATAATGCAAAGATTAGTAGAATAGCATATGTTACGATATATATTATATCTTTTTTATATTTTAATTTCATGGTATCCTCCTTTTTTACTTGTATTGTAATATTATTTTGTTGTTTTGTCAATTTGATATGTATAAAAATAAGTATTTTACATAATTTATTTTATTGTAATAGTTGAATTGTCCAATTTATATGATTTATTAGAGGTGACAAAATGTTATTTGATATACTTAGTTTATTAGTTAAAGATTGTACTTTTTTTACAGGTGCTTATTCTAATAATGTTTTTCCTGATCCTCTCAGTAAAGAGGAAGAAGAAAAGTATGTTTTGTTAGCTAAACAAGGTGATAATGAAGCTAGAAATAAGCTTATTTTACATAATCTTAGATTAGTGGCACATATTGTTAAGAAATTTGAATCTAATACTAGTGATATTGATGACTTGATTGGTATTGGTACGGTTGGTTTGATTAAGGGAATTGATACTTATTCTTTGGATAAGAATGTTAGGCTTACAACATATGTGGCTAAATGTGCAGAAAACGAAATTTTGATGTACTTTAGGGGAGATAAAAAGAATAGTAAGAATGTTAGTATTTATGAGGGAATTAGTTTTGATAAAGAAGGAAATGAAATTACGATATTAGATGTTTTGAAAACAGATGAACCAGATTTTTTAGAAGATATTTATTTGAAAGATAATATTAAATTACTTAATAAATATATGGAAATGCTTACAAAAAGGGAGAGACAGATACTTGAATATCGGTATGGACTTAATGGTAATGATGAACTAACACAGAAGGAGATTGCTACAAAAATGGGGATATCTAGAAGTTATGTATCTAGAATCGAAAAACGCGCTACGACAAAGATTTTAAGAGAATTTATGAAAAATAATCAAAAAGAGGGATAAAACTTGTAAAAAATTAATTGACGAATAGCTTTTTTTCTGATAAAATGGTTATGCATTTGATTTTGAGGAGGGATAATATGTTAAAAATTACTAATAAAAAGACAAATATGGCTAATAATAGACCTAACTGTTTAAAAGTTACTAAAAAGGCTCAAAAAGTTAATTTACAAACTGTTACTATTAATGGTTTAAAATTTAGAACTAGTGCTAGAGAAGCTAGGGCTATTAAAAAGGCTATGCAAAAAAGTTACTAATGTTTATACAAAAAAAGATTCAATGTGAATCTTTTTTTTGTTCTACTTCTTGATAATATTGTAGACCTTTTTGATAGCTTTCTTTTATTGTCTTTTGTTTTTTTTCTTTTGAAGATTTGTTATTTGGCTTTTTCATTATACCATCCTTTCATGATTAGTATGGTATTTTTGTGTGTCTATATACATTATTTAATAGTTTTTAATTTATTTATTACTTGATTATAATCTTCATTGTTAGTTATAAACGATCCCACTACTGAGATATCTACTTTGGCTTTAATTAATTTTTTTATATTAGTATTATTTATTCCACCATCTACTTCCACAATTAAATGGGGATACTTTAATCTTAGGCGATTTAATTCATTTAATTTATTGATTGTTCTTGGTAAGAAGATTTGTTTTCCATATCCTGGTTCAACACTCATTATAAGAATTAGGTCAATATCTTTTAAATATGGAATTAAACTTACAACACTAGTATCTGGTTTTATAGATAGGCCTACTTTGTAATTTAACTTTTTTATTTCTTCAATAATGGGATATAGGTCAGTATCTAATTCACGATGGATAGTTATATAGGCAATATTTTGATGAGCTAATTCTTTAATATATGAAGATGGGTTTTCCACCATTAAGTGGATATCTGCTTTTTTGGTACTTAGTGATAACATTTTTTTGATTTCTTCAATAGGAAACTGATTATTTTTGACAAATTTGCCATCCATTACATCTATATGTAAATAATCTACGTTGGTATTATTTAATTTTAAAACACTATTTGGACGGTTATCACTAGATAAGATTGAACAAGATATTTGCATTTTATCACTTTCTTTCTATAAATTTTTGATAATTTTCATAACGACTTTTTAAAATAACACCTTTTTTTACTAAATCTTTTACTTTACATCCGTCTTCTTTTAAATGCATACAATCTCTATATTTACAGTATTCTAAATTGTCAAACATTTCACGCATATTGTCTCTTATGTCAATATTTGACATATTTCTTAAATCGATACTAGAAAAGCCTGGGGTATCGGCAACATATCCTTCTGAAACTTTGAACAATTCGGTATGTCTAGTAGTATGTTTTCCCCTGCCAAGGGATTTGGATATGGAATTTGTTTTTAGATTTAGATGAGAATTTAATTTGTTTAAAAGGGTTGATTTACCTGAGCCTGATTGACCTGTAAAGACTACAATTTGGTCTTTTATTTGTTTTTTTATGGATATTAAATCTGTATTAGGAATTACTGAATAACCTAAATGGCGATAATAATCAATATACTTTTGTATATTTTCTGTTTCTTCTTGGTTTAAGAGGTCTAATTTACTTAAAACAATAATGGGAGTTATATTATTATATTCTATAATTATTAATAGTTTATCTAATAAGTTAGTATTAAAATTTGGCTCTTTAACACTTGTTACAATGATGGCTTTGTCGACGTTAGCAATACTTGGTCTTATCAACATGTTTTTTCTAGGTAGTATTTGTAAAATGTAGTTATTTGTTTCGTCGAATATGACATGGTCGCCAACGAGTGGAGTTACTTCTTGATGACGAAATTTTCCACGAGGTTTGCATACATATGTTTTTTTATTACTTTTTACAACATAGTCGTTGCTTATATTTTTTATTATTATTCCTTCCATATTATTTTTCCTCCTATTTTTAAAAAGAAGGTAGCCATTGATGATGGCTACTATTTAAGGTGTTTGATTGGTGGTCGTATCTTCTTTATTGTCTGCTTGATTATCATTGCTTGTACCATCATCTGGTAATAGGTCGTCAATAGGATCATCTGGTTTTTGAGCGACTTTTATTCTCAATGTAATTCCTTCGACGATTGTATCTCCTGCTGGTCTATTTTGATAAATTACTTTTCCTTCTTCATAATCATCTGTTTGTTCATATGTTACATCAATTTCGATATTATATTCTTCAGCAAAAGCTCTGGCATCTTCTTCTGTCCATCCTTCTTCGACCATATCAGGATATACATCAACGACATTTGGTACATATAGGGTTATGCTATCTCCTTCTTCTAAAATTGTTTCTTCATCAGGATTATATTTAGGGCTTTGATCGATAATAAGGTCTTCTTTATCTTTATACTCAGTTGGATTATCGACGGTTCTTTTTTCAACAGTAACATTTATTCCTAAAAGTTCTAATCTTGCTTTTACTTCGTTAACATCTTCACCAGTTAGGTCTTCTAGTTCGTAATATTTGCCTCCAATTGACTCATAAATGGTAATGGTACTTCCTTCTTTACGACTTGAGCCTGCTTTTGGTGATGTTTTTATAACTAAGCCTTCTTCAACATCATGGCTTTGTTCTTCTACTGTTGTATATTTAAAGCCGGCATCTTCGATCATTTCAATGGCTTCTTCAATAGGAAGGCCAACAACATCTGGTACTTTTATATCTTTCTTTTGAAAGAAAAAGAGATAGATAATACTTAAAATGATAAGAATACCTAATACAATACTGCCAATTATAATTGGTTTTTTACTTTTTTTCTTGTTTTTGGATATTAATTCAGGTTCTTCATTATTGTTTATTTCTTCTGGTGGTGTAACAATTTCTTTAGTTGGTTTTTTGGTTGCTTTATTTGTTGTTGGAACAACGATGGTATCGTCAATATCGTTTTCGGGATATGGAAAAACATATTTTTTTTCGTTATCTCTTTCTAAAGCTGTAACTAAATCGTCATGCATTTCTCTTACACTATCATATCGATTACGGGGATTTTTAGCTGTAGCTTTTAAAATAATGTTTTCCACACTTTGGGGGATAAGTGGGTTTTGCTTACGGACACTAGGAATTTTTTCTTTCATGTGTTTTAAGGCTATTTCAACGGCATTATCTCCCTTAAAAGGAACTGAACCTGTTATTAATTCGTACATTAGGATACCTAATGAATATATATCACTTTTAATTGTCGATCCTTTACCACTTGCTTGTTCAGGTGGTAAATAATGGACACTTCCCATGACGGAATTGGTTTGAGTTAATTGAGTGGCATTAGTAGCCATGGCAATCCCAAAATCGGTTATTTTTACTAAGCCATTATCTAAAATCATAATATTTTGTGGTTTGATATCACGATGAATGATATATGCTTCATGAGCATGGGCTAGGCCATCTGTTAGCTGAGTCATGATATCAATTACTTCAGGTAATGTTAAAGCTCCTCGTTTATTTATTAATTGTTTTAGTGTTTTTCCTTCAATATATTCCATAACTATATAGTATTGGCCATCTTCTTCACCGACATCATAAACTTCGACAATATTGGGATGAGATAAATCAGAAACGGACTTGGCTTCTCTTTGAAAGCGACGAATAAATTTTTCGTCTTTGGCTAAATCACCACGTAAAACTTTGACAGCAACTTTACGATCTAAAATTAGATCAATAGCTAAATAGACATTAGCCATACCACCTTCACCAATTGATTTAACAATCTCATATCGATCGTTAATCTTTTGCCCCTTTGCTAACATTATAAATCACCACTTTCCTTTTTTAAATAAGCAATTGATATATTGTCAGTTCCTCCACGGCTATTACTCTTTTTGATTAGTTTTTCTACAACTTCCTCAATAGGAAGATTGCTATTTAAAGTTTTTTCTATTTGTTCTTCAGTTAGCATATTAGTTAGTCCATCACTACATAGGAATAATCCTTTTACTGAAGTATCGACATCAAAGATATCAATTTCAATTGGATCATTAGCGCCAAGAGCCCGCATTAAAACGTTTTTTCGTGGGTGATATTTGGCTTCTTCTTCGGTTAATTCACCTGTTGATACTAATAAGTTTACTAAAGTATGATCCTTAGTTACTTTATGTAGTTTTTCATTTTTTAGAACATACCCAGAACTATCACCTATATTGCCATATAAAATATAGTCATTGGTTTTAATGGCTACAACGAGCGTAGTACCCATACCTTTACTTCCTGGATTTTCACTTGTATATTCAAATATTTTTTTATTGATTTCAGTTACTTCTTGACGTAGCCATTCTATAGCTTGTTCTTTGGTACCAAAGGTTGTTAATTTGTTAAATGAATTAACTAGATGATTGATAGCTATTTCTGAAGCAATTTCACCAGCTTTATGGCCTCCCATTCCATCCGCTACTGCCATTAGGAATTCTTTATTGTTATTATTAACGATAATTACGTTATCTTCATTATGTGTTCTCACTTTACCTGGATCGGTCATATAAAATGTTTGCATATATATCCTCCCGTTTCTATTATTTATTACCCGCGCGTAATTGACCACAGGCAGCATCAACTTTTGAGCCAAATTCTTTACGAATTGTTACGTTGATACCATTCTTCTTAAGTATATCATAAAATTTAGTAATTTGCACACTTTTTGAACGTTTATAGATAATATTTTCTGTTTCGTTATAGGGAATGAGATTTACATAGCAATTTATTCCTTTGATTAGCTTAACTAAATTATATGCATCTTCTTCATGATCATTAATATTTCTTAATAATATATATTCAAAAGTTATACGACGATTAGTTTTACTAAAATATTTTTTTACTGTTGGAATTAGCTTTTCTAATGGATATGCTTTATTAATAGGCATTATTTGATTTCTTATTTCATTAGTTGGAGCATGAAGGCTTATGGCTAAATTAACTTGATATGGTTCATTCATGAATTTTTCTATTCCAGGAATGATACCACAAGTTGATACTGTTATATGTCTAGAACCTATATCAATTCCTTTTCCGGTATTTATTATTTTAATAAAACGCATAACATTGTCATAATTATCAAATGGTTCTCCTATTCCCATGATTACTACATGAGATATTCTCTTTTGAATATCTTTTTCTATTAATAATATTTGTTCTACCATTTCATATGCTTTTAAATTTCTTCTTTTTTTTAGTCGACCACTTTCACAAAAACGGCATCCCATATTGCATCCTACTTGGGATGATACACAAATACTGGTTCCATAATCATGAAACATGACAACTGATTCTATGCTTTCTTTATCTTCTAGTTCAAAAAGATATTTTTTTACAAGTTTATCTTCTTGTTTAACTAGTAGTTTTATTTTGTCGAAGGAAAAGTTTTCTTTTATTTTTTTACGACTTTCTTTACTTATATTAGTCATTTTTTCAACATCATCAATTCTTTTTTTATATAGATACTCGTATATTTGGGTTGCACGAAATTTTTTTCCTTCTTCTTTAATGAAGTATTCTTCTAATTCTTCTTTAGTCATATCATAAATATTACGCATATTTGCCTCCTTTTGGGAAATTTGATTTTATTTTATTATACATTAATTTTCTATTTATGTCTATTTTACTGTTGGTTATTTATTGTGTAAAATGATAATTTTTTTGGCCTTGTTTTTGGATATTAATGTTATAATTGTATTGTAGGATAGTATATCCTTGGTTTTACATTATTTTAAAGGAGGTAGATAAAATGTTAAAATCAAAAGTTGGTTATAGTACTTTGGAAGATAGCTTTGAAGCTGGTAAAGCCGCAATGGAAATGGCTACAGCTGATTTGAATGGTAAAATTGCTTTAATGTTTTCAAGTGTTTCTTATGACCAAGAAAAACTTATGGAAGGAGTTAAGTCTGTAAATGATACTATTCCTGTTGTGGGATGTACGACTTCAGCTGGTATTTTAGTACCAGATGGTTACATGATTCCTGAGACTGGTAGTGTTGAAATTTTAGTCTTAGACGATGATGCTATGGAAGTTTCTTGTTATGGAATGGCTAAACAGGATAGTGCTAGAGAAACTGGTAGACAAGTTGCTATTAAGGCTTTAGAACAATCTGGTATGGATTTTGCTCCTGATTATTTCTTTATGAGTGCTGCTCCTGGAGCTGAAGAGGACTATATTAAGGGTATTCAGGATGTTATTGGTCGTGTACCTTGTTTTGGTGGTAGTGCCGCTGATAATACGGTTGAAGGTAAATGGTCTTTATTTTATAATGATGATATCTTTAACGATGGTGTTACAGTTGCATTTATTTATACTGATAAAAATATTGCTACTGTTTATACTGGTGCTTATCATGAAACTAATAATGTAGGTATTATTACTGGTGTTAAAAATAAACGTACTTTATGTACTATCGATGGAGTTTCTTCATTGAAAAAATATGCTGAATGGATTGGTAGTACACCTCAAGAGCTTAAAGGAAATAATTTGTTATCCGCTTCTATTACTAAACCTCTTGGTGTTAAAAGTCCCCTTGGTGGTTTGACAGTTATTCGTCATCCTATGTTTGGTGATGATAAGAATACGGCTTCTGTTGATGATGATGTTATGAATATTGGTAATAATTTAGTAGAAAATACTGCTGTTATTCAAATGGAAGCTTCTGTCGATGAATTGATTTCATCTACAAAGACTGTTATGAAGGAATTAAAGAAAAAATGTCCTGATGCTGGTGCTTATCTTTTAATTCACTGTGGTGGTAGAAGATTGGGTATTGGTGATAGAATGAATGAAGTTTATGATAATTTGAAAAAAGAAGCAGGAGATGTTCCTTTCATTACAGTATTTACTTTTGGTGAATATGGTTATACTGATGATGAACAATCTAATGCTGCTGGTGGACTTATGTTGTCTTTCACGGCTTTTGAAAAATAATTAAGGTGGTGTTAATTTGAAAAATTTAATTGGAAAAAATTGGATGGATGCTAGTGATGGTAGAGTTATCGAAGTAACTAATCCAGCGACTAATGAATTTATTGATACTGTGCCTAATTCTTCTTTGGAAGATGTTGATATGGCTGTTAAAGAGGCTATTAATGGGCAAAAGATTTGGGCTAAAGTTCCTATTCATGAAAGAGGTAAAATTTTAATGAAATTTAATGAGCTCGTTAAAAGTCATAGAGATGAGCTTGCTAAATGTTTGAGTGATGAAACTGGTAAACCTATTACAGAAGCTTATGGAGAAATTGATAATGTTGATATTGCTGTTCCTGCTTTTGTGGAAAAGGCAAAACATGAATATGGTCATTTAATTCCTAGGGGAAGTGAAAAAGGTAATGAGAGAACTATTCAGTATACTGTTCAAGAGCCTCTTGGGGTAGTTGCTGCAATTATTCCTTTTAACTTTCCAAGTGATTTGTTCTGTCAAAAGGTTCCTAGTGCTCTTATGATGGGTAATGCGGTTATTGTTAAGCCTTCTACTTATAATCCTCTTACTTTGACGAAATATGTTGAGCTTTTAATTGAAGCTGGTGTTCCTTACGGGGCAATCGAAGTGTTACATGGTGATGGTAAAACTGCTGGTCAAGGGCTTGCTGCTCATAAAGGTGTTGCTTTGGTTAGTTTGACTGGTTCTACGGCTGCAGGTATGGAGACAATGGGTACTTGTAGTAAGAATTTAACTCATGTTATGTTGGAGTTAGGTGGTAATGATGCTTTAATTATTCACAAGGATGCTGATTTGGACTTAGCTGTCGAAGAGACGGTATGGGGTCGTTTATATAATACTGGTCAAGTTTGTTGTGCTAGTAAGAGATTCTTAGTTCATAATAGTATTAAAGATGAATTTATTAGAAGAATGATCGAAAAGATTAAGACTTTAAAAATTGGTATGCCAAGTGATCCTGATACTAAAATTGGCTGTCTAATTAATGAAAATGCGGCAATTAGAGTTGAAGATCAGGTTAAGTTAACTGTCAGTCAAGGTGCTAATATTGTCTACGGTGGACGTCGTAATGGGGCTTTCTTCGAGCCAACAATTATTGATAATGTTACTAGAGATATGGATGTTGCCAAGGATATGGAAATATTTGGACCAGTAATTAGTGTTATTGGTTATGATGATATTGATGATGCTATCGATATTGCTAATCAGTCTTCATTTGGTTTATGTGGAGCAATTATTACTAACGATATGCCTCTTGCTATGAATGTATCAGAAAAGATGGAATGTGGTGGCTTTATCGTTAATGGTGCTAGTTTCTTCCGTTCATTTGAAATGCCTTTTGGTGGCTGGAAGCATTCGGGAATTGGTAATGAGGGTGTTTCTTCTACTTTAAAGGAAATGTCTAGAACTAAGACAGTTATTCTTAAAAACATCATAAAATAAGGAGGAACTGATAATCTATGGCTAATAGAATTATTCTTAATGAAACTTCATATTTTGGTTATGGAGCACGTAGTGAAATTGTTAATGAAATTAGAAAAAGGAATTTTAAAAAGGCTTTATTAGTAACTGATAAGAGCTTAATGGATGCAGGTGTAACGAAATTGGTTACTGATACTTTGGATAGTGCTAATATTGATTATGTTATCTTCGACGGGGTTAAACCTAATCCTACAATTGATAATGTACATGCTGGACTTAAGATTTGTAATGATAATAATACTGACTATATTATTGCAGTTGGTGGTGGTTCGGCAATCGATACGGCTAAAGCTATCGGAATTGTTAAAACGAATCCTCAATTTATGGATATTAAATCTCTAGAAGGAACGGCAGATACAAAGAATAAGTCTCTTCCTATTATTGCTCTTCCTACGACGGCTGGTACAGGAGCAGAAGTAACAATTAATTATGTTATTACTGATCCTGAACGAGTGGTTAAGTTGGTTTGTGTCGATCCTAATGATATTCCTGTATTATCGATTATTGATTCGGAACTTATGGCTAGTATGCCCAAAGGTGTTGCTGCTGCGACGGGAATGGATGCTTTGACTCATGCAATGGAGGGCTATATTACTAAAGCTCATTGGGATATGACTGATATGTTTCATTTGAAAGCTATTAATATGATATATCATAATATTGAAAAGGCTGTTATTGATAAGGATCCTGAAGCAATAACAAATATGGGTATTGCTCAATATATTGCAGGAATGGGCTTTTCTAATGTTGGTCTTGGTATTGTTCATTCAATGGCTCATCAATTGGGTGCTACTTACGATGTTGCTCATGGTATGGCTTGTTCTTTATTTTTACCTTATATCATGGAATGGAATGGTGAGGTATGTGGAGAGCGATTTATTGATATTGGTTTAGCTATGGGACTTAATGTTAGTGGCGCTAAGGGATCAGAAGCGGTTAGAATTGTTGTTAGAGCTATTAGGGAATTGGAAACTAAACTTGAAATTAAACAACATATGCGAGAAGTTGGTGCTAAGTTAGAGGATATTGATATTCTTGCTGAAAAGGCATTAGTTGATCCTTGTACAGGCGGTAATCCTAGAGATGTTACTAAAGATGATCTTATCATGTTATTTAAAAAAGCTTATTAATATGAAAAAACCTCATTTCTTTTTTGAAATGGGGTTTTTATATGTTATTGGAAGAGCTTCAGCAAAAATAAATTATTTGGCTGAGGCTTTTAATTGCTACTTTTTTCTAATTTTATTTTTACTTCATGTTCTTCGCCACTGCGATTATATTTGATAGTTATTTCATCACCAACATTGTGTTTATATAATTCGTATCTAAATTCTGCTACTGATGATATTTCTTCATCATTAATACCTATAATGATATCTCCTTTTTCAAGGCCTGCTTTAGCGGCTGGAGAACCATTTACGGCTTCTAAGATAACAACTCCTTCTGTTATATTATCGGGAATTTGAATATTGTTTTGCCATAGATAATAGCTATTGGCAACATCTACCATGCTTATTCCTACAAATGGCCTTTCAACTGTACCACCATTTTCGATAGTACCAGCATATGCTATTGCATCTTCGATGGGAATAGCAAAACCCATACCTTCGATTTCATCTTCTACTAATTTTAGGGAATTTATTCCTATTACTTCACCGTTGATATTGACAAGTGGTCCACCACTGTTTCCTGGATTGATTGCAGCATCGGTTTGTAATACTTTCATATAGTAATCTGATGTTGATCCTGTGAAACTTACTTCAACTAAGCGATCTTTACCTGATAGTATACCTTTAGTTACTGTTCCACTATACTCAATACCCATTGGTGAACCTACAGTAAATACGGTATCTCCCAGTTGTACTTCAGTACTATCGCCTATCTCGGCTATGGATAGGTTATCATTGCTATCTACACTTAAAACCGCAATATCGGAATATGTTTCACCACCTACAATGGTAGCTTCTACTTGTTCATTATTACTAAGCATAATAATTACTTTATCGGCGCCACTGATAACATGGTTATTTGTCATAATATATTCTTTGCCATCATTTTCTTTATATGCAAAACCTGTACCTGTTGCAATTAGTTGTTCTTGTTTATATGACATGACAGCTACGACAGCATTATATACTTTATTAACGGCAGGAGCAATACTATTTTCGGTTATTTCTAATTTGCTTACGTTTTCTACAATACTTTTGGAAATGCTTGGAACATTGGTAATAACGAGGTATGAACCTACAGTGCCACTGACAAATGATAAAAGGACAGCGACAACTAAAACGACAACGTTATTACTATTCTTTTTTTCTTTCATTTTTATCCTTCTTTCTATAAATCTACTATATCCATATAATTTTTAGGAAAGCCCATACGATCTAATACTTTATCTATAGGTATGGAATCAATACGACCATCTAATTTTTCTATTTCATATTCTATTTCGCGCATCATAAGACGGAAATCATCAGGTTTTAACATATATTTTAATACGATAATTACGGCAAAAATATCGTCTTTACCATATATATATTCATCATCCATTTTGGGAATACCTAATTGCTCATGATATTCGGTATTTGCTATAACTCTTTCAGTACGGTGTTCATATACGATATCTTCATGGGCACATAAATTGCGATAGTTAGCTAAAAGCGGTAAAAAGTTTTCCATGTAATGGGTACTTACACCAAAAATGGAAGATATTTCGACTTGATCTTCAGGTTTTAGAATGGAATATAATTCACAAACTATACCGAATGATAATACTTTGACAACTATCCATAGGGGTATATATCCATAGTTATTTTGGTAGTGGATAGTGGCACTATGTTTGGAACCATTAACACGAATTTGTCGTTTCATTTTTTCAATAATATCTTTTACTTTACGTGTTTTGGAATGATCATGACTAAAGTTTTTTACGTTTAGATAATCTTTTTCACGATGACCATATTTTTTCGATAATTGATATGATATAACAGATTTAAGACTATTTTCAACAATAAGGAGATTTTTAAAGAGAATGTTACGGAAATAACGATCAAAAAGAAATAGGGAATATAATTCACGGAATGTTGATCCTTTAATGAATTGTTTATCTTTTTCGGAATTAATTAGAAGACGTCGATATCCGTTGATAAAGAAATAGTTTTCACGAAGAAGTATTTCTTTGGTTTCGTTGTCATCTTCAATTATTAGACCTTTGTTTTTTAAGATGGTTATTTGTTCGTCTAATGTTTTGAATATTTTTTCCATGTTTATCACATTCTTTCTTACTTATTGTAGTTTGAAGTATATTCCTTTTTTGATTAGTTTGTTTGATGTATTATAATCCATTGGTATGTAACCTAATTTTAAAAGTTTTTCGATAATTATCATGTTATAGTTTAGGGCAAATAATAAATTAATCAGAAGGATCATACCTATACAGATTGGAATAACAATTATATCTTTAATAAAAATTAGAAAAAGAGCACATAATGATATTTGGGTTATTATTATTAAAAAGAAGTATTTTAAGTCATGTTTGGATAATGGGTAAAATGCTCCAATTATTATCATAGGCCATGCAGGACCAAAATCACATTCGACAGTTTTTTTGTATAGGGTTTCATCATTATATTTTAAATAGACTTTTTCCATCTACTATCACCTATTATATAGTATACTATATTTTTTTATTTTTGGAAATAGTTTTCGATGCCTTTTGTTATGATTTGGGCTAATTTTTCTTGATATTGGTTCTGTTTTAAGAGGTATAAATCATCTTAACCACTTTATTTTTTTTAATTATGTTAGTAGTTTTTTTTTACTGAAATGGTTGCTAATTTTAATATTTATCTAATTATTCTTGAATATATTTATCCATGATTATAAGCATTAATAATTATTTTATTTCGATTTTTCCTTGATAATTTTTTTCTTTTTCTAATTCTTTTAATGATTTTTTAGGTGTTGGTAAATTTTCTGGCATTATTCCACCATTTTTGGCAATTACTTCTCTAATATTCTTTCCAATGTTATAATGTGTTTCATTAGCATCTTGTTCACTAGAGATATTATCTCTTTTTAGTTTTGATTCGGTTTGAGTAATGCGGAAAAGGTTAGCTGCTAATTCTTCACTTCCCATATTATCTAAAATATCTTCTCTATATCTTAAATTTTTTCTTTTTGCAATATCATTAGCAGTTTCGCCATTATAAAGTCCTTTATACCCTGCATTATGAAATTTATCGAGATTTTTAACACCTGATTTTATTGCGGTTCTATTTAAAGAGTAATTCCCTTGTTTTGTTAATTTTCTTTGATAAAATCTTTTTTCATCCTCTGAAAGATTATTATATTCTTGTTCAGTAATTTCCTGTTTTCGTGTTTGCACAGCAAAATAAGTTTGAGCTAAAGCAATCACTTCTTTTCTAGGGTCTCCATTTTGAGCAATAAGATAACAAGCATAGCGTGATAATTTATAATCATTAACCTCTTTGCTAGCATTCTTCGGCATTTTTATCGTTTTGCCAACGTTGGCAAAATGATATGAACTATCTATTTTACTAATCTCACATGCTCTTTTTGCTTTATCAATTACATTTTCAAATCTTCTCCATTGTTTATATTCAAATACTACGCATAATTCTCTTGCTAACCAATATTCATTACCATATTCATCAATATGTTTAATATTTTCAAATACTGTTTCATTATATTCTTTAATTTCATTCATATAATTACCTCCTTACGTTATAATTTTCTACTATTTTTTTTAAATAATATAATCATAATAGTTATTTTATAGGACTATATATTTTTTTAATTATTATAACTATTATCAATTTGAGTTATATATTATACTATATTTTTTTATTTTTGGAAATAATTTTCGATGCCTTTTGTTATGATTTGAGCTAATTTTTCTTGATATTGGTTCTGTTTTAAGAGGTATAAATCATCTTTGTTACTAATAAAGCCTAGTTCGATTAAGATGCCTGGTACAGTTATTTGTTTATACATATAATAGTTGTTATCTTCTTTTAAGTTTTTTATATTTGATGTAATTTGTTTAATTGTATTAGTCATAATAGTGGCTATTTCTTTATTTTGGGAATTTATGTTATTATAAAATACTTGAATACCTCGCCACGATGTATCAGTCGATGAATTTAAGTGAATTGATAGGTATAAGTCACAATTGGATTCGTTAATAAGTCTGGCACGATTTGATAAGTCACTTCTTTTTCTTGAATAGTTATTATCAGATAAATCATAATCACCATCTCTAGTTAAGTAGACTATGGCTCCTTTTTTTCCTAATGCTGTTGCTAATTTTTTGGTTATTTCTAAATTTAGGTTTTTTTCTAAATATTTGCCTGAAGTGGCACCAGAATCTATTCCCCCATGACCAGGGTCTAAGTATATTATTTTACCTAATAAGGTTAAATCATTGGTTTTAGCATGTACTTGAGATAATGAAAAAAGACTTATTAAAAAGATGATTAATATTATACTTTTATATTTCATTTTCAGTCACCTAATTTAATATATGTCTTTTAGTGTTTTTTTAGTTAAATACTATTTATTATTTTATTAGTTGGCTACACCATGTCTAACAGGGGGTGTTGAACTTGTAATCTTTGAAAATGTATAACCATTGTTTTTGCCATATGCAATAATGTCTCTTAAGGCATTTAGGGTTTTATAATTGTTTTCATAATCATGCATTAAAACAATATTCGTTTTGTTATGGCTTAAACCATTTATAACGTTATTATAAACTTGTGTACTTGTCTTGGCACTTCCTGCATCATCAGAATCTACATTCCAATCATAATAGATAAATCCTTTGTTTAGTACTTCACTTGTTAGATATGTCATTATTCCTTTACTGTATTGTCTACTAACAGTATTGGAACTGCCACCTGGAAATCTTATTATATTACTGGTTATACCAGTAGCATTTTTGACATGATTTTGAATGGCATATAAGTCATTAAAATAATTTTTTGTTGACGAATAAACATAGCTGTAATCGTGAGTATTGGTATGTAAGGCAATGGTATGTCCTTCATTTTTTTCTCTTACTAATAGATAGTCTAATGATGAGGATTTTCCAGTAACGAAAAAGGTGGCTTTAATACCTTCTTCTTTTAAAATATCCAATATTTGTGGTGTAATACTTGAGCTTGGACCATCATCAAAAGTTAAATAAATAACACCATTACCTTGTCCATTTACGGGTCTATTTATAACTTTAATAGTTCTTTTTACACTTGTGGTATTGCCACTTGTATCTGACACACTATAAGTTACTTCATAAGTACCTGTAGTATTGGTATTTAGATTATTATTTACTTTTACTTTGCTAGTTAAATCGCCATCACAGCCATCAGTAGCAGTATATCCTGGTTCATTATATTTACTACCTTTATAGATGGTCATTGGATTATATCCTTTTAATTTTATTTGGGGATTGTCTGTATCTTTATAAATGATATCTCTTGTTATAGTAGTTGTATTTCCTGATTGGTCTTTGACTTTATATATTATTTGATTTTCTTTAACGATACGTTCTACTTTATCATCTAAATCTTTATCGTAATTATCAGTAACAGTATATCCTTCTTCTTCGTAGGTTTTTCCTGGACAAACAGAAACTTTTTCTTCACCATTTAGGGTAATAATTGGTTTTTCTTGATCCGAAACATTTATGGTCTTGGTTTTTGTTAATGTAAAGAATAAAAATGGGAGTTGATATTTTACTTCATATGTCCCTATTTGGGATGTATCAACTTGTCCTTTTATCTTTACTTTGTCATGATAATCTTTGACTAGACTTTTGGCAGTATATCCACTATCATGATACTCACTATTTACATCAATTGTTATTTCTTCATCTTTTATTTGGATATATGGTAAAAAAACAATTATTATTCCAATTAGAAAAGTCATAATAATTGATATTAAAATGATTATTTTTTTATTCATGTTATCACCTTGTACTACTTTAAATAGAGTATACCATTGTTTATTATTTTTTACAAGATGGTAGGGATAACTTGACACTTTTTTCTTTTATTTATTACTTTTAATAAAATTATATGTCATTATTAAAAGCATAATAAAACCCTTATGATATAAGGGCTAAAATTACATAAATGGTGACCAGTACGGAATTCGAATCCGTGAATGCTGCCGTGAAAGGGCAGTGTGTTAAGCCACTTCACCAACTGGCCAAAACAAAATGGTGGGCCTGAATGGACTTGAACCATCGACCTCACGCTTATCAGGCGTGCGCTCTAACCACCTGAGCTACAAGCCCATTTTGTTGTTTGCCATAACATTATAACATAAATGATATAGCTTGACAAGTATTTAATTAAAATTAAACAAATAAAATGGTGACCCCTTAGGGATTCGAACCCTAGACCCACTGATTAAGAGTCAGTTGCTCTACCAACTGAGCTAAGGAGTCATTAACAAATTTCTTAACTATTATATCATATTTTTTTTATTTTGGAACCCCTAAATTGCATTTTTTATTAATTTAGGGGTACTTTATTATCTATTAATATATTTCTTGACTTTTTAAGTAGGATATGTAGACATATTGATCGGTATTATTAGCTTTGGAACATGTTACTAAAGTCAATGTTGGTATTTTATTTTGCTTGGGAATAGCTAATTTACCTGTTTTGGTTATAGTGTAAACTTTATTTAAACAATAGGTGTACTTTATTCCTTTATAATAGATAATGATATTATCTTCTATTTCTAATTTATCTAAATTGTTAAAGTAAGCTACAGCACTTTGACCTGAATGGGCCGCTAATATGATGTTGCTATTTTTTTGATCAGGAAATATTGATTGTTCAATAAGCATAATATTATCATCAACATTATTTTTATGGCTATTAAAATTATATATTCCTTTTTGAAAATTTAACTTGGGTATTTGAATAACAGCAATATATTCTGATTTTACATCGGGTTTTTTTATAATATAATTAGTTATATTTTTATATTCTTCTTGTTTGGCTTCTATTTTGTTTTTGTTTACTATAATTGTTGTAAAAATAATGATAATAAGAGTAATAACAATAGTAAGATTGGTTAGTCTTTTTTTCATTTCTACCTCCTTACTTATATTATTACTCTTATTTTGGGTATTTCCTTTTTTATTTATTAATTATTGGAGATTTTTTAAGCTTTCAGCAATTTTGGTTAATCCCATTGCATGTGATCCTTTTAATAGAATGATATCATCATTGGTTAATTCTTTATTTAGATATGTTAATAGTTCTTGGGCATTATTAAAATGGTGAATATGGGATTGAGGGAAATTATTGCTTAAGGCTCCTTTATCGATATTATGTGATAAATTTCCTAAGGTTAAAAGGATATCTATTTTGTCACTTGTAATTAGTTTTCCTGTTTGATAGTGAATCTTTTCAGAATATTCTCCTAATTCGAGCATATCTCCTAATACAATTATTTTGCGTTTGTTATGACTTTTTGATAATTGTTCAACTGATGATTTTACGGAATCATAACTAGCATTATAGCTATCATCTATAATTGTTACTCCTCTTTTATTAGTCGATCTTGACATACGGTTTTCACTTAAGGTAAATGTTTTTATTCCTTTGCTAATTTGTTCATCTGTTAGATTTAATTCTTTACCAGTGGCATATGCAACTAAACTGTTATAAATGAAAGCAATGCCTGGTATGGGAACTTCAATATTTGTATTTTTTATATTAAATGTACTATTAAATTCTGTTTCTTTAATATTTGTTGCTTGATATTGACTTGGATTATGGATACCAATAGTGATTATTTTATCTTTAATTTTACTATGATTATAGTATTCATTTAATAAATCATTATCGTTATTGATAATTAATTTCCCCTCAGGGCTTAATCCTTCTAATATTTCTAATTTGGCTTTAAGAATATTTTCTCTTGAACCTAGATTTCCTATATGGGCAGTACCTATATTAGTTATTATGGCAATAGTTGGACGGGCAATTGCTGTCAACTTACTTATTTCTTTAAAGTGATTCATACCCATTTCTACTACTAAACAATCGTGGTTTTTTAATTTTAAAATTGTAAGAGGGAGTCCTATATGGTTATTTAGATTTTTTTCAGTTTTTAAAACATTATATTTTTGATTTAATACATTTGCAATAATATCTTTAGTACTTGTTTTACCAACACTTCCAGTGACGGCAATAACAGGTATATCATACATGCTTCTTTTATAACTTGCTAAAGTTTTTAATGTTTCAATGCTATCTTGAACAATAACTATGGTTTTGTCATGATATAGTAATTTTTCTTCTTCGGTTAGATCACATGACTCTAGAATGCACACTTTAGCACCTTTTGCAAAAGCTTCTTTATAAAATTTGTTGCCATCAAAGTTTTCACCTTTAATTCCTATATAGGTTTCTCCTTCTTTGATTGTCCTAGTATCTTTGGAAAAGTCATTACATTTTTCTAATTCATTTCCTATTAACATCTGCCCATGGCATAAGTTTATTATATCTTTTACATATATATTTTTCATATATTTCCTCCTCGTATAATGTAGTTAAGATATTTTTTAACTACATTTTCTTATTAAGATTTTTGTTAAGAGATATCTATAAACTCATTATTTGTAGATTATCAAAATCTATATTATAATGTCTGTAGAG
>CALVUN010000029.1 GCA_944363595.1 uncultured Bacilli bacterium | reverse complement strand
AGATATCATAATGGGGCAATTTATTTAATTCATCCTAAAAATAAAGGTAATTATTTGGCTATGGATAGTTTTGTTAAGGAAATGAAGAAATTAGGTTATGAATTTGGATTAGTTAGAGATATTAATTAAAAAAAGAAAACTCATAATTGGGTTTTCTAATTTTGATTTGTATTATTTTGATTATTATTGGTTATTGTTTCTTCGTCATTACTAGTAGTATTATTTGGATCATCAGTATTACTAGGTTCTTCTTGATTATCTTCAGTAGGTGTTTCTTCTTCAGCTGTGTTATTATCTTCGGTTGGTAAGAATGGTTCTAGAGGATCTTCTGTTTCTTCCGTTGCTTCTTCTTCGATTGGTTCTTCTTCCGTAGGAAGTTTTTCGTTGTTAGTTTGATTATTACTTGGTGGTGTTACTTGATCGGGATTTTTGATGTTACTTGCATTTTCATCGTATGAACTTTCTAATTTTTCTCCATTAGCTACTGAGACTATCATATTATGAGCAGTACTAACACTATCTGCATCTGGTTGCATTACATATAGTTGTTGACCAGCATATGAATAGGTATAGTTATATTCGCCAGTTCCTTCTAGAACATAACTTGTGATATTCCATTTGGCATTACTATCTAATTGCATTTTTATTAAGCTTGTGACGTCATTATTACTCATATTGGTTTGGAAAGTATTTTTTATTGAATTTAATAAGCTATTGTATTTACTTATGATAGTACTACTTGTTAATTTGCGAATAATACCATCAATAATTGCTTGTTGGTTTTCAGCACGGTTGGTATCACCATTAGGTAATGATTTTCTCTCTCTTGCAAAACCTAATGCTTGTTTGCCATTCATATGATTATATCCCTCATAGAATTGATAATTTCCTATATAAGATATGAAACTATATTTTGAATAAACATCGACTCCCCCAATACTGTCAATTACTTTTTCTAGGGTTGTAAAGTTAACACGGAAATAGTAATCGATATTTATATCGAGAAGATCTTCAATAGTACTTTGAGTCATTTCAATACCATATATTCCTGAGTGAGTTAGTTTATCTTTATATCCTGTTGTACCGGTTAGTCTTACATAATAGTCACGAGGGATAGATGTTAATAATACTTGTTTGGTTTTAGGATTTACAGTAATTAACATGTTGACATCACTTCGTCCGACGGCATCTATTTGTCCATATGTATCAATACCACTTATTAGAATAGTAAAGGTATCTTTGGTAACATCAATATTACTATTTTTGTTATTTATTTTGGTTTTGATAATGATTTTATCTAGAATACGAAATAGATTATTATATTCAGGATGTTCTTCTAAGAAGATATTATAGTTTGATTCTTCGATTAGAATAGAATTTATTTGTTCGTTAGATAAATCTTCAAAAGCACTATTATATTCATTATATTCAATGTTTTCAATAGTTATTTGGTTATTTAATTTATCTAGAGCTTTATTAATACTTGTCATTTCGTTAGGTACATAACCAATATCTTTATTATTTAGATCTTCTATTTTTTCATAAGTGCTTTCTTCTTTTACTAAGATAAGAAAAGTTTCAGTTCGATAATTATCTTTGCCTAATAAACTTAGAAGGCTATATGTGGTGTTTAGATAATATCCTATTATTCCAATTATTATTATGAATATACTTGATAAGATGTATCCTATTTTATTTCTTTTTTTCTTTTCTTTACTTAGTAGTAAGAAAGCTATAATGATATTCCATATTATAATACATACTGTTATTAGAATAAGATATTTGGTAGGAATAGCATTTATTAAAAAGATAAATACTAAGAATATAATGGATAATAATATATTTAAACCAAAAAAGATTTTATTTAGTTTTCTTTTTTTATTTTTTCTTTTAAACATTAAATCACCTCATACGTAGATAAATTATACCACTTTTTAGCTTTACTTGATATTATTATGATATTATTTGACATTTTTTATTATTTTTTAGTAAAGTTTAATTAAGGGAATTTAATTGTTTTTCTTTAATTAATGGCTTAACAAATGGTCAATTATAGGATATAATTAAAAGAAGGAGACGATAATATGAAGAAGATAATTGTTATATTTATTGTTTTACTTATTGTTATTATGGTTAGGTTATTTATGACTGTGAATGCTAATTATGGGTATGAGCGTAGGTTAGTTAAAGAAGTTGTCGCTAATTATGATGATGTTAATGTTAATTATGTTAATAAATATAATAGTTATTTGATTTTTACTACAGATAGTTATTTAATTGTCTTGGATAAGGATTATGAGGAGATATTTAAAGAGGATATTAATAAGTTATATGATATGGATGGGGATTTTGATATTTTGTATAAGCAAAATAAGGTAATGTACGAGAAGAGTAAGATTGATGATAGAGTGCTTACTTATACTTATTATGATATTTATACAGGGGAAGAGTTATCGGAAGTTGTTTTAGGAGGTTAGGGATATGGATTTGAAGTTAATTGATTTTATGCAAGAAAGACCTTTAGTTATTCCTAGGTGTTTATTTAAGAATTATCATAAACTTAATATTTCTTTAGAAGAGCTAATTGTACTTATTTATATATGGGATATGGGGGATAAGGTTGTTTATAATCCAGAGATTATTATGAATGATTTAGCTATGGATAAATTTAAGGTAATGGAAATTGTTAACAGTTTGGTGGAAAAGAAGATTATAGATATTGTTGTTGAGAAGAATAAGGTTAGTAAGAAGAGTGAAGAATATATTTCTTTAGATTTACTTTATCATAAACTTGTTAATTTGGTTATTGATGATAAGAATACTAGTAGTGATGATGATAGTAGTGATGTGTTTACTGTTTTTGAACAGGAATTTGGTCGTTGTTTATCACCAATGGAAATTGAGATTATTAAGGATTGGATTAATCATCATTTTTCTAATGATCTTATTATTATGGCTTTGAAAGAGGCTATTTACAATGGGGTAAGTAATATGCGCTATATTGATAAGATTTTATTTGAGTGGGAGAAAAAGGGAATTAAAAGTAAAGAGGATGTTATTAGAGATAAGGAGAGATATCATCATGAAAAGAAAAAGAAAGATCGAAAAGAGTTATTTGATTATAATTGGTTAGATGATGATGAATAGTATTTTAGATTATTTAGATAGTCTTTATCCTAATCCTAAGTGTGAACTTATTTATAATAAGGATTATGAACTTTTAATTGCCATTGTTATGAGTGCTCAAACGACTGATAAGAGAGTTAATATGGTTAGTCCTATTTTGTTTGCTAAATATCCTACTTTAAAGCTTTTAAGTGAGGCTTCTATTTCAGATATCGCGGAAATTATTAAACCAATTGGTACTTATCGTAAGAAAGCTTCTTTTATAAAAGGTATTGCATTAAAGTTAGTTAATGATAATTTTGATAGGGTACCTAATGATAGAAAATATTTGGAAAGTCTTCCTGGTGTTGGTAGAAAGACGGTTAATGTGTTTTTGGCTAATATATATAATGAGGATACAATCGCGGTTGATACACATGTAGCTAGGGTCAGTAAAAGACTTAATTTGGTTTTAGAGAATGATGATGTTACAATTATTGAGAAGAAACTTATGAAGAAAGTACCTAAGGATAGGTGGAGTAAATTTCATCATCAAATGGTTTTATTTGGTAGATATAAATGTAAGGCTATTAAGCCTTTATGTGATGATTGTAAGCTTAGAGATATTTGTAAATATAATAAACATAAGGTTAGATAAAAAAAATTAAGAAAGGTATTTCTTTTTGAAAATTAGTTTGCTATAATTATATTTGAAGAAAAAATAAAAGAAAGGTGATTATATGGATACTTATAAATTTACATCGCATAATGAAAGTGATACAATTGAACTTGCTCAAAATTTGGAGTCTGAAAAATTTCCTAATATGGTTATTTGTTTAGATGGGGAACTTGGAAGTGGAAAAACTTTTTTTACAAAAGCTTTTGCTCAGGCTATGGGAATTAGTGATGAGGTTACTTCACCTACTTTTAATATTATAAA
>CALVUN010000028.1 GCA_944363595.1 uncultured Bacilli bacterium | reverse complement strand
AAGTTTTAATGCATATTCTTTATTATGCATATATAAAAATACATCTCCTTTCGGATATGTATTATACTACATATGTTTGGTGACATTTTAACTAATGATATGGTGACATTTTAAAAAAGGATTAACAAATATTATTAAATAAATTGACTTTTTTAAGAAAAATAGTATAATAAGTATATCTTTTTGAGGAGGTTATGAAAATGAAATTACAAGAACATAAGGAAAAAGAAAAAAATATTGATGATGTTTTAAATGAATATGTAGATAAGTTATATGCTAGAGGATATAATAGTGAAGATATTGTATTAGCTTTAGATAAGATGAGAAGTACTTTAAGTGATAAGGATGTTAAAATTGCTAATGGTAATATTTCTAGTAAAACTAATGATATGGAATATCGTTATAAAGTTGTTAGAGAAAGCGATGTTGGTGAATTAAATCATCCTAAATATGTTATGACAGATGGATCTTTAGGGGTATTTCCTTTAGTTTGTAGAGTAGATGATTTAAAGACTGAGATACTTGATAAGACATATTATTTATTTGATGATTTAAGTAAAAAAGAACAAGAAGAATATGCTAAATATGTAGAAATAATTATTTCAGAATATCCTATTATTAAGAGTAATTTCTTTGGCTTAGTAAAATTTAGTTCTAGAAAAAGAAAAAAAGGTTCTAAATAATAATATGAAATTTAAAGAATTCGTTTTATAATTTGAATTCTTTTTTTTTATTTAATTCATATATTTTATTAGGTGACGGTAATGAATGATATTTATGCTAGTAAGTTTTTGAAGAAAAAAAATAAGACTAATAATAATATTTATAATTTTTTTAAAAAGGGATTTATTAAGTGTTTTATTTGTTTGATTCTTTTTTTAGGACTTTTTATTGGATGTAAGTATAGTAGTTTATTTAAAGATTGGGTTTTAGATAATGTTTATACTAAAAATTTGTCATTTGCTAGTATAAATAGTTTTTATAATAAGTATTTGGGGGGAGTGATGCCTTTTGATGATATTGTACAAGATACGAGAGCTGTTTTTAATGAAAATTTAGTTTATAAAGAAAAATCTAAGTACTTAGATGGAGTTAAGTTAGAAGTTGATTATGAATATTTAGTTCCTGTTTTGGATACGGGAATTGTTGTATATGTTGGAGAAAAGGAAGATTATGGTAATGTTATTATTGTTCAAAATATGCAAGGTATGGATATTTGGTATGGTAATATTGAAAATAGTTCAGTAGCTTTATATGATTATGTTGAAAAGGGTGATTTATTGGGAAAGGTTAAGGATAATACTTTATATTTGGTTTATTCAAAGAATAATGAGATTTTGAATTATGAAGATTATATTTCGTAAATGGGAATTTCATTATACTTATTTATTTTTAGCTATTTCATTTATATTAACTGGTTATTTTGCTAATTTATGTGTATTTACTTCTTTAATTATAATTCATGAATTAGGGCATATATTATCTTCTTTATTTTTAGGATTTAATGTAGATAAGGTTATTATTTATCCTTATGGGGGAATGATTAAGTATAATGATTTGATTAATAAAAATATTAATGATGAACTTCTTTTAGCGGTCTCTGGTATTATTTTTCAAAGTATATATTATGTTATTATTGATTTTTTATATCAATGGGGTTATGTTAGAGGATATATTTTTAATTTATTTACTTTATATCATTATTCAATGTTATTTTTTAATTTACTTCCTATTTTTCCTTTGGATGGTTCTAAAATATTTAATTTGGTAATGTGTAAGTTTTTTTCTTTTTATAGAGCTAATATAATTACTTTAATAGTATCTTTATTTACTATTTTAGGAATATTTATTTTTAATTTATATCATTTTAATTATAGTTATGTTATGATACTGGGAATAATTATACAAAATTTATATATTTATTATAAGAATTTACCTTTTATTTTTTATAAATTTATGTTAGAAAAATATTTATATTTTTTTAATTATAAAAAAGTTAGAATAATTAATGATAGGAAAGATATGTATAGGGATTGTAATCATTTTTTTAGGATTTATGATAAATTATATCCAGAAAAAAAGTATCTTTCTAAATTTGTTATTAAAAAAAGTGATTGGTAATTTTAGGGGAAAAAAAGATTTGACAAACAGTAATAAAGATGGTAAAATTGTATATGTTTGAAGACCTTTTAGTTGTTTTTACAACCGCATTGAAGAGGTATAAGTGTTAATTCCACCTCAAAAGCGAGTCTTTTTAACTATTAGAAGGAGGTATGTATTAATGAAAGCTATAATTGAAACTGGCGGAAAGCAATACGGTGTTAATGTTGGAGATGTTATTTTTGTTGAAAAACTAGATCTTGATGTTGACAAGGAAGTTGTTTTTGATAAGGTATTAATGGCTAATGGTATTATTGGTAATCCTTATGTTAAAGGTGCTAAAGTAGTAGGTAAAGTTCTTAAAAATGGTAAGAGTAAAAAAATTAAGATTTTTAAGTATACTCCTAATAAGAAATCTACAAGAAGAACACAAGGTCATCGTCAACCATATACTAAGATCGAAATTACTGCAATTAAATAGGTGCATAAATGATAAAGGTTAAAGTGGTAAAAAAGAATGATGTTATTAAAGAAATTATTTTAAGGGGTCATTCTTTATACGATGATATGGGAAAGGATATTGTCTGTGCTTTTGTAAGTGGTACGGTTATATCTATGATTAATGGAATTAATAGTATTGATATTAATTATTTGGATATTGATAAGAAAAAAGATTTTATTAGGATTATTGTTCTTAAAAATGATAGAATAGTTGATACTTTACTTATTAATATGATTAATTGTTTAGAGGAAATGGCAATAAATTATCCTAGTAATATTAAAATATATGATAAGGAGGAAGGGACATGTTAAAGTTTTTAGAGTTAGATATACAATTATTTGCTCATAAAAAAGGTCAAAGTTCTACTAGCAATGGTCGTGATTCTGCCGGAAGAAGATTAGGTGCTAAAGCTAGTGATGGTGAATATATAAGTGCTGGATCTATTATTTATCGTCAAAGAGGAACAAAGATTCATCCTGGTAATAATGTAGGTCGTGGTAGTGATGATACATTATACGCCACTATTTCTGGGTATGTTAAATATGAACAAAAAGGAAGAAATAAGAAACAAGTAAGTGTTTATACAGAAAGATAATTATATAGTTAGTAAAAGTGAATTATTCTTTCTTATAAAGAATAATTTGCTTTTACATAATATAAAAAATTTATTTTTTTAGATAATCGTCTTGATTATTTATAAAGAATATGATATTATTATTAAGCAAGTACATGAAATGGACCCTTAGCTCAGTTGGTTAGAGCATCCGGCTCATAACCGGGCGGTCGCAGGTTCGAGTCCTGCAGGGTCCACCACTTAAATGCGGGTGTGGCGGAATTGGCAGACGCACTAGACTTAGGATCTAGCGGTTTATCCGTGCAGGTTCAACTCCTGTCACCCGCACCATATTGATAATTACTCAGACTAATGGGGTTATATATAGAGGACTTGTAATAATTTCTTTTTTATGATATTATTAGTATGTAAGCAAAAATATTTGCATAAAATAAAAAAGAGGAACATTTAATTCTGTAAGTGAATGTCACCTCTAAAAAATTTAGTGTTGACACTCAATCAGAGATGAGAGAGTGTCATATTTTTATTGCTATTACCAATAAGGTAAGGAGTAATAAAATGATAGCAATAAGACGAAGGACTTTTATTATAAAAGTTCTTTTCTTCAT
>CALVUN010000027.1 GCA_944363595.1 uncultured Bacilli bacterium | reverse complement strand
CCATGGGAAGAGCACCTACCTTTCTATATCTTATGTATTAATATTACCATATTTTATACATATAATCAAGATATTATTTCTTCTTTACAACTACTAAAGAAGCATTTGTAAAATCAATCTTATCAATAATATCACCCATTTTATCCTTATTAACTTTATCAATAATACCCATCATATTATCTTCAATTCTACCCTCATAAATAACATTATCGATAATAATATCATTAATAAATTCTATATTTTCATAAGTAAATAATTCATTACTTTTAATAACTTTCTTCTTTCTCTCAATATCTTTATCACTAATATCAATATTCTTTAATACATCTTTTATCTTTTCAATTAATTTTTTATATTCCTTTGTTTCATTATATAAACTAACAATAAAATGTGTATCACAATTTAATATTTCTATTGAAATAGGATTAGTTATAATCTTATCATTAATTAATTTCTCATGAGTAATCGAAGAATCATCAAATAATACATTAAATAAAATATATAAATAAATTTGTATTTCCCTTTTACTTAATCCCAATTCCTTTATAGGTATTTTAATATTATAACTAACTTTAGGTATCTCAGTATCCATATAAATTACTTCTTCATTTTTACATACCTTATCAGGTTCATTATACTCTTTTAATATAATTTTACCACTTTCTCTAAATTTCTTATTACTTTGATCCTCTTTAATTGCATCCATTATATCATCAATATCAAAATTACCCGTAATTACTAAAAACATATTACTAGGATGATAAAAAGTATTATAACATTTATATAACATATCTTTAGTAACACTATTTACTTCTTTAACAGTACCAATAATACTTTCTCTAAAAGGATTATTATGAAGTGTCGTCTTCCTAACAGCTTCTCCAAGTACATCATAAGGATTATCATCACACATATGTATTTCTTGTGTTATAATTCCCTTTTCACTTTCAACATTATCCTTAGTAAAATAAGGCTCTTGTACATATTTAAGTAAAAACAAAATATTCTCTTTTAAATTATTTGGACCATTAAATAAATAAGAAGTATTTTTAAAAGTAGTAAAAGCATTCTCAATTGCACCACTCATAGCAAAAAAATCAGATGGTTGAGGATCTTCCTTTTGGGCAAATAATTTATGTTCTAGAAAATGAGCAACTCCATTAGGTAAATGATATTCTTTCTTTTCTCCATAAGGAATAAAAGTATGATAAATAGAACCAAATTTACTTGTAAGAGTAACATAATTATTATGATAATCTTCTTTAGAACAAAGATAAACCTCTAATCCATTATCTAATTTTTCATAATAAATAGTCTCATCAATATTCTTAATCACTATTTTTTTCATCAATGTCACCACCTTCTAAAGTATATATTGTATGTATTTTAACTTTCTTACTAAAGGCTATAACATCTTCTTTAGTCACTTTTTTAAATTCCTCAATTCTTTCTTTAGCATCCTTACTACCCGTTAGTTCCTTAGCATAATAAGTATTAATAATACTATTTTGATAATCCAAACCCGAAGTAATACTACTAATAAGTGTTTCTTTAGCATTAACTAAATTATCATCACTAAATTTACCCTTTTCAATATCATTTAAAATATCTTTAATAAGTTTAACAACATTATCTTTATTATTACCTTCAATACCAGAATATATTAACATAATATTATCATAAGGTTTAACATAAGAATTAATATAATAACAATAAGAGTTTTCTTCCCTAACTTTATTAAATAAAATTGAACTAGAAGATCCTCCTAACATTTCAGAATATATCAAAGATACATATTGTCTATCTTTTACAGATAAATTATGTAAAGAACATAACATAACTAACTGTGTTTGATTAGCATCTATTTTTTCATTTAATACCTTAATTTTTTTATTAGGTTCTAACTCCAAAGCAATAATATCTGTATCTATCTTTTTATAAGTCCTTGCATTAACATATTCTTTAAAAATATCTTTAATTTCTTTATCTAAAACATCCCCAACAACAAAGATATCAATAAGATCACTATCTATCATAGACTTATAAAATTCATATAAATTACTGGCATTAATATCTTTTAAAACATCTATATCTCCTAAAGGAGCATAAGAATAAGGACGATCATTAGTAGATTTAAGTAACTGCGTTTGAGCATATTTAATTTTATTATCTTTAAGAGATTTAATAGCTTTTTCAAGTCTCTTCTTACATAAATTAACAATATCATCATTAAATTTATTATCTTTAACATTAGGATGAAAAATAACATCCATAAGTAACTTAATACTCTCTTTATTCATACCTTTTTCCGTATATTTTTCATTTAAAAATCTAAGTTTAAAAGAAGAATTAATAAAATTACCATATCTAGTTAAAGAACTAATTAATTTTAAATCATAAAGTTCTTCTGTAGCTATAGTTAATTCTCTTTCATTAGGATAATCATAACTAGAATTAAGAAGAACCATCTTAAGCAAATTACGATAAGTAATTTCTTTTAAAGTAATCTTTCTTCTAAAATTAACATCTATCATAATAGATCTAAACTTTTTCGTTTTAATTAAATGCAATTTATAAGCACCCATATTAATTTGTTCATAATCCATAATTTTGCCTCCCTAACTTCTAGTATGAACTTTTTTTATAATTTTAAACTACTTTCTAAAGCAATAATAATCATATTATCTAAACTAGTTTCTCTATCTTTAGCACTAATAACAGTCTTATCATAATGTGAATCTACCACACTAAGTAAACAAGCTGCCCTTTTACCAAATAAACTAGCATTATAAAATATAGCAAAAGATTCCATCTCTACTCCAATTATATTTAAGTTTTTAGGTATTCTTTGTAATGTCAAATCAAAATTATCTGTATAGACATCAAAAAAGTCATTACAAAAAATATTACCCTTAACAACAGGCACTTTAAGAGCCGTAGATACTTTTTCAATTAAAGAATTTAATTCAAAATTAGCCTCCATTAAATGAACATCTCTATTATTTACTGCAAGTGCAAAATTACCTTCAGTATAAGATTTATCGACAAGTAAAGTATCCAAAACTTTAACATTAGGATTAAAAGACCCACAAGTACCAATCCTAATAATATTATCAACATGATAAAATTTAAATAATTCATAACTATAAATACCTGCACTAGGCATTCCCATACCAGATGGAAAAACCGTTATTAATTTGCCTTTATAAGTACCTGTATAAGCAGTTATACCTCTTGTTAAATTAACTAATTTAGCATTATGTAAATACTTTTTAGCAATATACTCCGCCCTCTTAGGATCCCCTGGCATTAAAACTGTTTTAGCAATATCATTTTCATTAGCCTCAATATGAACTGTTGGCATAATCATTCCTCCTTCTATTCTTCTTCTTTATTTTCTAATTTAACTAAAACTTCCCTTGGTTTAGAACCATTCTGTGGTCCTACAATACCTCTTTCTTCAAGTAAATCAATAATTCGCGCCGCTCTATTATAACCTAAACGATATTTCCTTTGAATTAATGAAGCACTAATTTTACCCGTTTTAATTGAAAAATCAACAATCTCATTATATAAAGGATCATCATACTCCTCTTCACTCTCATAACCATCATTATATTTACTTGAATCATTACTAGACTTATCTTGTGTTAAACTCTCATCATAACTAGCCTTTTGTTGACTAATTGTATAATCGACAATACTTTGTAACTCTTCTTCACTAACAAAAGCACCTTGAATACGCATTGGTGTATTTTCTCCCATCGGTAAAAATAACATATCACCTTTACCGAGTAATTTCTCTGCCCCCGTAGCATCCAAAATTGTTCTTGAATCAATTGAGGAAGAAACCGCAAATGAAATACGTGATGGAATATTTGCCTTAACAACACCCGTAATTACATCTGTAGAAGGTCTTTGTGTTGCAACAATCAAATGAATACCTGCCGCTCTTGCCATTTGGGTAATACGCATAATAGAATCTTCAACTTCTTTCGCGGCAACTAACATAAGATCAGCAAGCTCATCGATAATAACAACAATATATGGTAATTTCTGATATTCACTATGTGTTTCACAAAACTTATTATAAGAAGCAATATTCTTATTTTTAGTATGTTCAAACAAGTCGTAGCGTCTTTCCATCTCAACAACTATATTCTTAAGAGCAATAGAAGCTTTCTTAGGATCCGTAACTACTGGTGCTAGTAGATGAGGAATACCATTGTACATTGTAAGTTCAACTTTCTTAGGATCGACCAAAACTAATTTAACTTGATCAGGTTTACAACGCATTAAAATAGAAGCAATAATACAATTAATACATACTGATTTACCACTTCCTGTTGCCCCCGCGACTAATAAATGTGGTGTTGCATTAATTTCTGCCCATTTAATATTAGCCATAATATCTTTACCAAGTCCAACTGCCAAAATAGTCTTCTCATTAACAGGAGGTAATTTAGATAATACCTCTTTAAAAGAAACAGAAGCCGTAACCTTATTTGGTAGCTCAATCCCAATAGTATTTTTCCCCGGAATAGGAGCTTGTATACGTACATCTTTCGCTGCAAGAGCTAAAGCAATCTCTTTTTGAATACTCAAAATCTTACTAACTTTAGTACCCGCTTTTAACTCAAGCTCATACTGTGTAACCGTTGGGCCAATATGACATTCAACAATCTTACCAGAAATATCAAAATCATGTAAAACTTTTTCTAATTTAACAATATTTTCCTTAACACAATTAACATTTTCTTTATCACTGACATTCTTAACCGTTTTTAACAATGATAAAGGAGGTAATTTATAATTACTATTAACATTACTAGTAACTTTTTCTTCTTTAATAGGCTCATTACTACCCTCTTTAGCAATAGGAATATCATTATCTAAAGTTTCATTATCTTTAACATGTGTAAGTTCCGATACAGAAGAAATAATAACTTTATTATCATCTTCTTCCTTTTCTTCATCGTCATTTTCTTCTTTTTCCTTTTTATGATTAACCAAAAAGGCCTTAATCTTATCTTTAATTTTCTTACCAACATCAAATAAACTAACATTAAATAAAAGAATAACACCCAAAATAACCATGGTAAATACAACAATATAAGTACCCTCTCTAAACAAATTAACAAAGATAAAAGCAAATAAAGCTCCAATAATTCCACCACCAGAATTAGCAATAGCTTCAGGATTCTTAAAAGCTAATAACAAATTATCAAATGTTTCTGTTAAAATCTTTACTCCTTCAGTTTCATTAACCATAACATATTTTGTATGTAAAAATATTAATAAAGCTAACATAATAATATAAAAGCCAAGTAACCTAGTTGTAAAAAAATTAGGCATTTCTCTTTTAACAATCAAATAACAGCCAACAATTAAAGCCACTATTAAAAGTACAATATAAATAGTACCAACAAGAAAAACAGCAAAGCTACGTACAAATTCCCCCGCTGGACCATAACTACCAATACCAATTATTGATATTAATATAACTAAAAGACCAATTATCTCATTACTATATTGAAAACCCTTTTTTGTTGTCTCTTTTTTTTCTTTCTTCTTGGCCATCTTAAACACCTCTTATATTAAGATTATAGCAAATCTAACCCAAATTGTAAATATTATTTTAATTAAACAATCATAATATTATTAGGTGATTAAATATGTTAAAAAAAAGAAAAAAATATTTATTAATAATAATCCCCTTTATTATAGTAAGCATAATTTATCTAAATTATAATAATATAACTTTATATTTAAAATCCATAACGACAGGTTATAATATCAAAGCAATAAAAGTATTTGAAGAAAATAACTTAGAAAATAAAATAAACCGTTATTGCGAAACCTTAGATGAAGCTATTATTCAAAATAAATATAATCCAAAATTTATAAATATTTATTATTATGTAAATTATCAAGACATAGATAATTTTATTGACTTAGTAAATAAATTAGCAACTATAGGTTATAATGCTAACGATATAAATGCTATTTTTGCCAATATAAATCCTAAAAATATCCCTATAATAATTAAAAATAGCTATGATAAAAATTTAGGTGAATATATTAAATTAGATTATTTTGACGAAGAAAAATTAAATAGATATATTAATTTCAGTAACAATAAAGAAAAATTAAGTTATTCTATCTTTTATGTTCAAAATAAAACATATAATGCTAAAGATATAGTTACATTTGTTAATGCCAATTTAGACAAAGAATACTATAGTAATGATATCATTTTAACTGATGAAGAAAGCAATAAAATAAATGTTCTAGTAAACAAATATTATCAATTAGAATCAACTTTTGTACCTAAAGATTTAACACCAATCGAAAGTATTTATGCAAGAAATGATTCACAACTATTACAAAAAGAAGCCGCAACAGCCTTTAATCAAATGTGTAGTGATGCTAAACTAGAAAATATAAAATTATATTCAGGATCAGCATATCGTTCTTATGAATATCAAAGTAAAATATATAATGAATATATAAAAAAAGATGGCCTAGCACAAGCAGAAACATACAGTGCAAGACCAGGTTATAGTGAACATCAATTAGGCTTAGCCGTAGATATTATGAATAGTAATTGGTCATATGTAAATAAAGATGATATAGAATATAGTTGGCTAATAACCAATGCTCATAAATATGGTTTTATCTTAAGATATCCCGAAAATAAAGAATACATAACAGGTTATATGTTTGAACCATGGCATTACCGTTATTTAGGAATAGAATTAGCCACCAAAGTATATAATAGTGGTTTAACTTATGATGAATATAAAGCTAGATATTAATTGAAAGTTTGTAAGAATATACCGATAACATAATAAAATTATTGATGAATACTACCAATTGCGGTATAATTTATGATATAGATATATTTTTTAATAAGGATTATAACAAACTATATGAATGTGAATATTTAATTAATGATAAAAGAATAGAAGTAATTATAAATTATGATATAAACAATAAAATTGAACTAGGTAATAATAAAATTATAACTTTTAAAATAAATACAAAATTTAAAGAAAAATATATTAATTATTATCATCAAAAAAAATAAATAATGTGAATCACCTAAAAGTAAAAATATTAAACTGAATATCTAGAAACAATTATGGAAGATGTAATATATTTACAATTATTAAGACCAGATAAATTAATAAAAAGTAAAACTCAAGTACTTATTAATGTTTTTCTGTAAATTGTACATTCCAATGAAAAAATTAGATTATAATAATAAGTATACTTTTATAATGTGTCTGATAAACTAAAAAAAATTATCATTAAGATAATTTTTTTATTAACTAAATAACTTAAATATATCACTAAATGTAACTAGTATCATTAAACCAATAAGAAGAAGAAAACCTATATTATGAATAGTATTTTCAACTCTAGAAGAAACAGGAGAACCTTTAATTTTTTCAATAATCAAGAATAATATTCTTCCTCCGTCGAAAGCGGGTAATGGAATTAAATTAATAACTCCAACATTTAAGCTTAAGAAAGCAATTAAATATAAAATACTATCTACACCAGCCTTAGCCTGACTATCGACAACTGAATATATACCAACAGGACCAGATAAATCAGTAACACCAACTTGACCTGTAAATAAACTTTTTAAAGTTTCAAACATAATTCTAAATAATGATCCTGTCTTATTAATAGCATACTCAAACGAAATACCTAATCCATATTGTGGTGTTGTATCAAGTCCTAAACCAAATTTATACGTAACAGTACCATCTTCAGCTTCCTCTTTATCAGGGGTTACATTAACTGTTTTCTCGTTACCTTCCGTATCTTTGACAACAAAAGTCAACGTTTTACCATCGCTCATTTGAACATCCCACATAACATCATCCCATGCACTAACTTTATCGCCATCGACTTCCAAAATTGTATCACCTACACGAAGTCCTGCCTCATAAGCAGGTAATCCTTCAGGTACAGTACCTAAAACTGGTTTAGTAGTAACACTACCAAAAATTAAAGCACTGATAAATAATAACACAAAAGCAAGTACAAAGTTAAATCCCGCTCCCGCAAACATAATTAAAAATCTTTGCCATACTTTCTTATCCTGCAATCTTCTATTTTTAGGTATTCTTTTAGCATCAGCTTCATCAACTTCTTCTCCCGCTAGACTACAATAACCTCCTAAAGGAATTAATCTAATAGAATACTCAGTTTCTCCACCTTTTTTCTTAAAATACCATAATCTTTTTCCCATACCAATAGAAAATTCATATACATATACTTTAAAAATCTTTGCAAATAAATAATGACCAAACTCATGAACTAAAACAATAATTCCTAAAATAAATATAAATAAAATAAACGATAACATATCAAAATCCTCCTATATAATATTTAAAAACAATAACAAACCTAATGATACAAAAATTACACTATCTAATCGGTCCAATAATCCTCCATGACCAGGAATTAAATTAGAATAATCTTTAACATCAAAATATCTCTTAATACTACTAAAAACCAAATCCCCAACCTCAGATAATATCGATAAACATATACTTAATAATATTACCAAGAAAATATCAATATTACCAATAACATTATAATAATAAACAGCACCAATTAAACTACCCATTATAACACCTATTAAACATCCCTCAATCGTTTTTTTAGGACTAATACTAGTAAAATTATGCCTTCCAATTAAACTACCACCAATATAAGCATAAACATCAGTAGCAAAAGATATAACAAAGATAAAAATACATTTAAATATATCTTGATCTCTAAAATAAACAATACTAGAAATTGCACTACTAATAAATATAACAATTCCTATTAAATATAAAGCATCATTAATATTATATTTATTTTTATCATCGATAAATATAATAGGAATAATAAAACAAAAAAATACTAATATTAACAATATACCATAATTAAAGTAATAAAAAGTATTATTAAACATAATAAGTAAAATTAATAAATATCCCAAAATACTAATAATACTAAGTTTATTACTTTTATTTTTATATTTAATACTAAAAAGTTCATAAAAACTTCCCAGTGCACAAAGTGTCATAACAATTCTAAAAATATTATTTCCCAAAATGATTGAAGAAACAAGTATTAATAATATAAAAATTGCACCAATTAATCGCTTTTTCATTCTCACTCACTTTCTTTACATTATTAATTATAATACAAAAAAAAAGATTAGACAACAAGATTATATCTTTTTACTAAATCTTGACACCTAATCATCCAACAATTTTTAACAAATAATCAACAACCGTATTAACAATTACTATTTTATTAGCTCTTCTAACATTAAAAGAAACATCAAATTCTTTATTAAAATATTGATCATTATCCCTATCATAAATACATATATATACATGATTACAGGCCCCAAAAGGATTTTTCATATCTACTTTTTTCAATTGACCTGTTATACCAATTCCATAATTACTATCAGCATATACAGAAATATTATAAGCCATTTCTTGAGCAACTTCCTTACTATAAACAGTATATTTATCAATAGTCTCTTTTTTCACTCCCAATTTAATTTTAAATTCATTACTATAAGTAACAGCGCCAAATCTAAAAACATCACTAGCTCCCGAAATATCAGTTAAAGAATTAGCAAAACATCCACCTGTACAAGATTCCATTGAACTAATTGTTTTATTAAGTTCAGTTAATTTTTCCACCAAATTATGCATTCTTTTCCTCTTTTCTTTTTAATATAAACACTTAAACTTAAATATAGAAAAAGAACAAACAAAGTTTCTTCTTAATCTAATTACTCTTCTTAATTACTTCTAATCCACCCATATAAGGTTGTAAAGCTTTAGGGATTTTAATTGAACCATCTTTTTGATAATTATTTTCTACAAGAGCAATCAATCCCCTAGGTGTCGCTAATACAGTATTATTCAAAGTATGTAAATAATAAGTTCCTTTTTCACCCTTAGTTCTAATACCAAGTCTTCTTGCTTGTGCATCACCTAAAGTAGAACAAGATCCAACCTCAAAATATTTCTTTTGTCTAGGACTCCATGCTTCAACATCACAAGATTTAACCTTTAAATCCGCTAAATCACCAGAACAGCATTCTAAAGTACGAACAGGAATATCCAAAGTTCTAAAAAATTCAACCGTATAATTCCACATTTTATTATACCATTCCATACTATCTTCTGGTTTACATAAAACAACCATCTCTTGTTTTTCAAACTGGTGTACCCTATAAACTCCCCTTTCTTCTAAGCCATGGGCACCTCCTTCTTTTCTAAAACATGGTGAATAAGATGTTAAAGTTAGAGGCAAACTATCTTCTTTAACAATTTGACCCTTAAATTTACCAATCATTGAATGCTCAGAAGTACCAATTAAATATAAATCTTCACCTTCAATCTTATACATCATACTTTCCATCTCTTTAAAACTCATAACTCCACTTACAACATCACTTCTAATCATAAAAGGAGGTACACAATATGTAAAGCCCTTACTTATAATAAAGTCTCTTGCATAAGAAATTAAAGCTGAATGCAATCTAGCAATATCCCCCATTAAATAATAAAAACCATTACCACTAGTTCTTCCAGCACTTTCCTTATCCAAACCATTAAAACTTTCTAAAATATCTGCATGATAGGGAATTTCATAATCAGGAACAACAGGATCTCCAAAACGTTCATTTTCTACATTTTCACTATCGTCATGTCCAATTGGTACACTGTCATCAATAATATTAGGTATCATCATCATTCTCTTTTTAATTTCATCATTTAGTTCTGTCTCTTCCTTTTCAATACCTTCCAATTTCTTATTAATTTCAACAACCTCTTGTTTCTTACCATTAGCTTCATCGACCTTTTTATCTCTCATTAAAGAACCAATCATACCACTAATATCATTACGTTCTTTTCTAAGTTCGTCACCTTTAGTTTTAATTTCTCTAACTTTCTTATCTAAGTCAATAATCTCATCGACCATTCCAATTTTTTCATCTTGAAATTTTTTCTTTAAATTTTCAATAACCAATTCTTTATTATTTCTAATAATATTAATATCAATCATTTTATCTCTTCCTCTCTCTTACTTTATTAACTGTTAAATCATTATAACAATAATTATTATTAGTTAAATAATCCATTAATTCATCTCGTAAAAGCATATATTGTTTCTTCATTTTGGTAAAAGAATTATCAACTTTATATTCTTCTTTTTCCTCCAAATTATCATTTGTATCTAATAAAGATTCACCCTTTATATCATTCTTACTAAGATATTTTTGTTTAGAATAAGCTTTAATCGACTTAATCTCAAGTACTGTAGATGCATAAAATAAAGGTGCCATAAGTAAATTAAACGCTGGTATTTTTGTACCAATAAGTCCCAAGATAACTGTAGGAAACAAAAAGCAACTCTTAAATTTACCAATTCTCTCTGTTCTAGGATTAATATGATGTATTTGATTACATGCTGTTATTGTTAAAATAGATATTTCTAATAACAAAGGTACTAACATTATATAATTACCTAAAATAATCGATGGTGCAATTGCCGAGGCTACAAACAACTTATCAGATATAGCATCTAATTTTCTTCCAAGTTCACTATAAGCATTTAACTTTCTAGCTAACATTCCATCTAAACAATCACTAATAGCACTATAACTATAAAGTATTATTGCCAAAGGAATATTACCCATTATAAACGATATTGCAGCCATAATAGCCGTCACAATTCTAGAACTAGTAATAATATTCGGAATACTTTTTAAAAATTTATTTTGCATAATTACACTCCCCATATTTAAGATTATACACGAAACAAATTTAAAATGCAACCAAACAACAATTATAAAAAATTATTTACTAAATTCATCAAAAGTTACTTTACCTAAATAACCATCTCGCAAATCTTTCAAAACAGTTCTATAAACCCTATCATAATCAATTTCACCATTTCTTAAAGCACCAATTTTTTTACCAATCAAATCTAATGTTGAAACAATATCATCATTATTATCAACACCATAACGCTTTTTAATATTTAAAGGATATAACTTAAAAAGTTTATTAATAACATATACACAAACATCATCTAAATCTAAGATTTCTTCTTTAATAGCGGTCATACATGCTAAATTTAAGGCCACTTCATTATCATCTAATTTAGGCCATAAAATACCTGGTGTATCCAACAACTCCATAGTATTACTTATTCTAATCCATTCTAATTGTTTAGTAACACCTGGTTTATTACCAACATTAGTAGCTTTCTTACCCACTAAACGATTAATCAAAGTAGACTTACCAACATTAGGTATACCCAAAATCAAAATTCTAATTCTTCGTTCCTTAAGTCCCTTTTTTCTTCTTTTATCATTAACATCACTAACCAAATCTTTAATATTATCATCAATAATCTTTCTATTATATCCATTAATCAAATCAATTAAAATAACCTTATATCCTAATTTTTCATAATATTCTTTCCATTTTAAAGTTACATCCATATCACATAAATCAATCTTAGTCATAATAAGTACCCTAGGCTTATTCTTAATTAAATTATCAATATCCTTATTTTTAGATGAATAAGGAATTCTAGCATCAATAACTTCAAAAACAATATCAATTAAACCTATTTTTTCACTAATTTCCCTTTTAGTTTTAGCCATATGACCTGGATACCAATTAATATTCATTTTATTTTCATTCATCATCTTTACACTCCTGCTTTTCTACTTCTTCTACCAATAAATCAAAATCTGATTTATATAATTTATCTTGTTTTACTCGATATTTTTCAAACTCTGTTAGTGCTTTATCACAAGCTATTTCGTGTAATATTTTTCCTGCATCTTTTAATATATCTCTATCGTCTGATAATAAAAACTTATCAATTCTGGTCGCCCAATCCTCCATAGTCATAGGTATATGTCTTTTCGCTCTATTCTCTGCCAATTCCAAAAACGCACTCACAATTCCCTCTAAATCTCTTATTTCTTCCTTATTTAAATAATTTTTAGCAATAATTACATCTGATTTCATTATCTTGCCATTAGGACAATCTTTCCAATTAGTAAGTCCCATATTTTCTTTTTCTGCATTAGCCCTGTTATAAATTATTTCTGCTGCTGTTTGATGAGATACTGCATAGTGCATTTTGTTTTGTACTTTCTTAAAAAACTCTATTGATATAGGAGATTTTGGATCGTAATCAATACTTGTAGCATAAATATCAGTTACTTTTTGATAAAATCTTCTTTCTGATAATCTTATCTCTCTTATTTCTTCTAATAGTTTTTCAAAATAGTCCTTGTCGATGAATGAACCATTTTTCATTCTTTCTTTATCTAATACATATCCCTGAATTGTAAATGTTTTTAAGACCTGTGTTGCCCATCTTCTAAATTGTGTTGCTCTCTTAGAATTTACTCTATATCCAACTGAGATTATTGCATCTAAATTATAGAACTTCATTTTATATTTTTTTCCATCGGAAGCAGTTGCCGAGAATTCCTCGGTAACTGAATTGCTATCTAATTCGTTTTCTCTAAAAATATTTTTTAAATGTAAAGAAATATTATCAGCACTACAAGCAAATAGTTCAGCCATTGATTTTTGAGTCATCCATAAATTTTCGTTTTCATAGCGAACTTGTATACCTTTATCTTTTTCTTGTACTTTAAATGTAATAAATTCTTCAGCAGAGCTTCTAATTATTAAATCTTTTGACATTTTATCATCTCCTTTACTTTTTTAACTTATATTCTTTTTCTCATTTTACGAGAGATATATAAATGAAATTTTATTCATTTTTCAATGGTTTGAGTTTATTTTTGCATTCCATTTTTTTCTATTTCTATATTTTTACTTATCCTATTCAACTTTTCACTATAAGGCACATTTTGTAATATATTATTTAAATAAAATATACAAAATATTACTTTTACAATCTTTCATAAACACAGCATATTGTTTTATAATTTATCCTTAAATCTAAATTATTATTTCTATTATAATATCATAAAAAGAAAAATTGTAAGTTACCTCTCTTTTTGTTGTGCTTGTCTTTGTCTAATATTAGATATAATTTCTTCTGCAATTTCTGATGGCTGTCTATCATTTCCATATACCACCATAGTTGCTAATTCAGTATTGCAAGAACTTTCAATAAACTTTCTATTTTCTCTTGTATCCCAGTAGATCTGCTTTCCATTATAGATAAAGATTTTTCTGTATCTTTATCTGGAAGCAATAAAACAATATTCTTAAAAGGCTTTAATAATTGCTTAACTCTTTCAAAAATTTCTGCATCATCATAAACAGAATGACCTGCACAAAAATCTACAATTCCGTATAAATTTTCATCTTTTACTTTTCTTAACACTTCAGAAATCATATAATAATTAAATTCGTCAGCATTTCTAAATTTTCTTTTAAATCCAGTACTTCTTGCTCTATTTGCAATTCTGTCTAAACACAATCTTTTCATATTTGTTTTTTTACAAAGTTCTTCAGCTGTTGTGGACTTTCCAGCTCCAGAAGGTCCTATTAGAATTATGCTTTCTTCATATAATCTTTTATCCATATAAATTTTATCTCCTCTACAACTAACTATTTGTCAGTCATTTTTTATATTTTTTCTTTATTTTCGAATTAGTAAAGATGCTCTAAATAAAAAGACTTTATTTTTCAATAGTTTTAGTGTGTTTTCGCATTTGCCGTATCATCTCAGTTAATATTTGTCGAATTTTGTCGATTTTCATTATTCATTTTCTTCACTTCCTTTTTACATATTTTTATATAAATATCTTAATTCATTTATATTTTTTTGCCTAAAAATTGATGGGTTAATTAAATTGTAATCAAGTTTTTTATATAAACCATCAAAACATATGGCAAACACTTTATTAGTTTGATACATAATTTAACTTTAGTAATTATTAAAAACGTTTATTAATACCATATTTAATCAATAAATTTTGACTATTTTCACAAATTTTCTCAATATTACCATTCATTATCAAGTAAGTTTCACCATATATTGTTGCAATCTCTCCTATATTGGTAAGTGCTACTTCTATATCAGTCATATTATCCCTTAAAGATTCCTTTCTAAGTCCTTTTAATTCTTTATATTCACTGGCTTTCATTCCAGACCATCCCTTGTATATCTCATTTGTCAACATAGCATATTCATAGTTTTCATTAATTCCATTTTCTTTCCAAATATCTGTTAATTTTTTTCTATTTAAAATACCGTTTAATCTCTCTGAAATCCATTTATCACTATATCCCCTTTTTCTATAGTAATCTATCGCTCTATTCACTGCTATTTCTGGATCGAATACTTCATCAATTCTATCATTACCTAATTTAGCCAACCACAACTTAAAAGGTTCTGCTTTTGGGCTTGGTATTGATTCTATAAGTCTAAAAATTCCTTTGATATCTAAAGTATCAGTTTTATAAAATTTTCCATCTGAAGATTTCATTTTCAGTTGCACGATATTTTCGTGCAACTCACTTCCTTCATTAATTAATTTTCTCTTTAAATCACTCCAATAATATCTTGGATTTTTGCATTAGTTAATGTTGCGATAATATCTACAATACTAAAATAATATTCTTCTTTCTCACTATCCCAAATCTTCTTATTTCATTTCCTTCAAATAAGTTTGATATTGTTTCTAATTTATTGTTAAAATATAACACCTTCTTTCTTACTTTTTTAGAGGGGTTTAAATGTTGTGTCGTAATCACCTCTTTATTTCTTACAATAAAATTCAATATATTTACTATATTTTTATGATTTTTAAGTGATTTTTTCTCTTTTTTAATAAAAATATCAAGATCTAAAATTGATTTTTTCCTTTATTTATAAGGGTTTGATGATGGCTTTACTTAAATCCGTATCACCCAGTTGATATTCATTTTATTAAACACTTTATCTTGATTTTCGTTCATTTGTGTCACTTCCTTTTTATTTATGTATCAAAATTTTTATATTTAATACTATATGCTTACATATTATTCTTTTCCCATTAGCTAAAGGACAATTACATGAAGATTTCCTAGGATGTTCAATATCCAAATGAACATTGTAATTATTGGTTCCTTTTACAAAGCTTGAATACTCATTCTCATTTATTTTATATATTGCGTTATATATTCATATATTTCTTTCCAATTATTAACTCTTAAAACATCATTAAAACGTTTATTATAAGGAGTATCCATAAGTAAAGTTGTTATTCCATAATTAATACAATCTCTACAAATATAAATAGAGTCATCAATCATAATATCTACATTATTTTCTATACACTTTTCTGATTTCCCATGTACATCATTTTTATAAACATTAGTCAATATAAGTTTATCATAATATATATTATTATCCTCTAACCACTTTTTTGTATTATTATATGGATCCGAATATTCACCATTATCTCTACCTGTAATAATATAAATACTGTGTCCATCATTCTTTAATTTATCTATATATTCTTTTGCACCATCTTTAACACCTAAATTATTAACAATTCTTTCAATATTATTTTTATAAAATTTTTCTACTTCCCCTTCTGCCCAATTAAACATACCTCGTGTTATATAGTCAGCATTTTCGTTTATCTTACTGCCATATCCTAATTCTTTATTATGTTTTATATATTCTTTTAATAGTTCTTCATTAAAATTAGAAATAACATTATCTATATCTACACCTATTCTCATTACTTTTCTTCCCTTCATAATATTTAAATATTTTTTAGTTAATAATAAATAATTTAACTAACAAAATAAATTATTTTTTTAGAAATTCATCTATTGTCTTATTAATTAATTCATATTCATCACCAGTAGCTAATAAAGTATTCCATCCTCTATCTTTAGCAGCATTAAGATTATCAATTCTATCATCAATAAACAATATATTATGTGGATTAATATTTATTTTTTGCTCAACCAATTCATAAATTTTACTTTTAGGTTTCATAACTCCAAGTTCAAAAGACAAGCCTATAAAATTAAGTTTTGATAAATCAATTTGACTATTTAATCTTTCCTTATCCAATTTAGTTAAATTAGATAATATTCCAATTTGACAATAATTCTTTGTATTATATAAAATTTCCACAACCTTCTTATAATAAATAACATTAGCGTATTCTTCTTTATATACATCTAAAAATTCACTTCTAGTACATTGTAATGAATATTTATTAATAATATAATTTATCCACTCATCCAATAACTTATCATCATTAATTTCGCATATATTATATTTTTTATTTTCAATATAAAAAGTAGCCCATTCACCGATCTCATCTATATTATTACCTAATCTTCTAATTATAGATTTAGTTCTAGCCTTAAAGCCATTAACTTCATCATTAAAATTATCAATAACTCCACCCCAATCCATAATAACTATTTTATCCATATTTAACATTACACATCACCTAATTTTTTTATTTTAAATTAAACATTACTAGATATTTATATATTAAACAACATACAAAATAATTTCTTTTAATATTATACCATAATATTTTAATTATTTATTAATTCATTACAATTATTTACAAAATCTATAATAAAAAAAGATCAACTATTTAAGTCAATCTAATTAAAAAACCATTTCATTTTTTATGTATTTTTCTTTATAAATACACTTCATTAAATATATCATTTTCCGTGCAAAAGATATTAACTCAATTTCAATTCATTTTATTCTTTTAAAATAATTTTTAAAAGAAATTAAATATTAATTTTTTTTATTACTATTAATAACCAATACTTTCATAAAATTATCTAACATTATCATCAAATAAACTATTAACCCATGAAGATATTTCATCTTCACTCACTGTTGAAGAAAATCTTCTACCATCTAATACAGTCATACTAGAATTATAATTCCTTAAAGTATCTACACTAGCAGAAATACCAGATGAACCTGATGTACAAAAAGGTATTATCGTTTTTCCACTTAAATCATATGTATCTAAAAATGTTAAAATAATTTTAGGAACATTTCCCCACCAAATAGGAAAACCAAGATAAATTACATCATAAGAGTCTATATTATCAATAGTATTAGCAATTTCTGGTCGAGCATTATCGTCATTCTGCTCCCTATTAGCACGACAATTATCATCTGTATAACTTAAATCTTCTGAAGTATACTCATCTTTAGGTACTATTTCAATAACTTCACTTAGAGTAACATTACCAATCATATTAGCAATTCTTTCTGTATTTCCCGTCGCGGAAAAATAAATTACAACACTATTTGTATTCACCAAATCATCATCTTCATCTGAAATAGCATTATTACTTTCATCTACATTTTGGTTATTAGTAAATGAATTATTATTTTCTTCATTACTATTACCAAAATAATTAAAGAAGAAATAACCCCCAGTTACTAAAGCAATAACAACTAATAAAATTAAAACAATAATAATTTTTTTATTCATAACTAACTCCCTCCTAATACCAATCATGCTTTTCATTTCTATCTAAAGCATTAATTTTATTCATCTCATCATCTGTAAGTTCAAAATGATATATTTCCGTATTCTCTTTAATATGTTGAGGATTAGAGGATCCAGGAATTACCACAACACCTTTCTGTAAATTCCACCTAAGTATTACTTGGGCTGATGTCACACTATGATTTTCAGCAATTTCTACAATAGTTTCATCATTCAATAATTCACTTGTATGACCTCTTCCACCAAATGGATACCATCCTTGAACAACAATTCCTAAACTTTGAATATAAGGAATAACATCATTTTCTTGATAATAAGGATGTATCTCATTTTGAACTAAAGCAGGAACAATATCTACTTGTGGCAAAAATTCTTCTAATTCTTTAACATACCAATTAGATAATCCAATCGAATGTATATCACCACTTTCTACATATTTTTCCATTGCTTTATAAGCTTCGACATCACCATCACCTGGATGATGCAAAAGCATCATATCAATATAACCAATATCTAATTTTTCTAAAGCCATTTCAATAGCGTCTTCAGGATCACTATATTGGCTAGGATATATTTTAGTAATTAAAAAAATTTCTTCTCTTGAAACACCAGAATCCCTAATTGCTCTTCCAATCTCTTCTTCGTTTCCATACATATAAGCTGTATCAATCAATCTAACACCAGAATCTATTGCACTTCTAATAGAATCATAAGCCACATCACCAGTTAAACTATAAGTACCAATACCATTTAAAGGCATTTTATAACCACTATTTAAAGTAACAGTTTTTCTATCAAAATTAAAATTACTATTATTAAATTCACTTAAATCAACATCACCTAAATTATTATTCATACTCTCATTTTCCTTTCCCTTATAAAAAAAAAATAAAAATATAATACCTAAAATTATCAAAAATAGTAAAACAAGTATAATTATCTTTTTCATAAAATTTCTCTTTCCTCCGCTTAATCTAATTATATCAATTATATTTAGATATAGCAAATACTTATTTTCTATACATTGATATGCTTGACAGTTATACATTTATCAAATAAAATAAATTTATGAGGTGAAATATAATGGAAATAAGAGTATTAAAATATTTTCTAGCAGTAACTAGAGAACAAAGCATTTTAGGAGCAGCAAAATATTTACATTTATCACAACCAACCCTATCTAGACAACTAAAAGAATTAGAAGAACATTTTGGTAAGCAACTCTTTATAAGAGGTACCAAAAAAATAACGTTAACTGAAGATGGAATCTTATTAAAAAAAAGAGCAGAAGAAATAATAAATCTAGTAAATAAAACTGAAACTGAAATGAATAGTTCTAATAATAATATTACAGGATGTGTCTATTTAGGAACAGCCGAAACAGAAACTATTAATATAATTGCCAAATGCATAAAAAAATTACAAAATAAATTTCCCAATATACAATTTAATATTTCGAGTGATGATGGTAAGGATGTAATGGAAAATTTAGATAAAGGGCTTATTGACTTTGGCATTGTTGTTTGTCCTTTTGATAAAAATAAATATAATTATTTAACTTTGCCATCAAAAGATACATGGGGAATATTAATGAGAAAAGATAATCCCCTTGCCAAGCTTGACTTTATAACACCAAATGATTTAAAAAATAAACCCCTAATTATTTCAAGACAAATCAAAACAAATTCAGAATTTAGTAATTGGCTTAAAACAGATATAAATAAATTAAATATAATTAGCCAATATAATTTAATTTACAACGCATCAATTCTCGTTAAAAACAACATAGGATATGCCTTAGCTTTAGATAAATTAATCGATACATCACCATCATCCATATTTGATTTTAAGCCATTATATCCTAAACTAGATTTAGAAATTAATGTAATTTGGAAAAAATATCAAGTATTTTCTAAACCTGCCGAAAAATTCTTAAATGAATTAAAAAAAGAAATAAATAAAAATTAATATTTAGCCTATTTTTGTAATAACACACAACTTTATCAAATAATTAATTCATCTTTAATATTTTTTATCATCAATCAATGTTAATATCCAAAATATCATCAAATTTAATTATCATTTTATCCTTAAAAATAATTTCTTTATTTATATTATCAATTTTCTTAACAATCCCATTATATTCTAAATATTTACCACTTTCCCTTTCATAATCACTATCAAAATAAACAATATTAATTATAATATTATCTTCTAAACGATCCTTAATAAATTTAATTTTATTATCCAATATTACTTTCATATCTTCCATCATTATTTTCTTATCATAAGTAAATCTATTAGCATCATTAATTGAATCATTATAACCAACTAAAGCCGAAAAAGGTGCAAATTGACTAGCTCTATTAGCAATACTCATTCTTTTATGATATTTAGGTTCATAATGCTCTAAATTAATAATATCATCATAATTTTTCATCCTTTATGCCCTCCAACTTGCTCATTTCTTTCTCTAATTGTACTACCTGATATTAAATTCATTCCACGTAAAATAGAATTTTTCCCATATTTATTTTTTATTTTAAGTATAGTTTCCTGTATTTTTTTCTCTTCCTTCTCATCATTTAATTCTTTTTCTTTTAACATTACCTCTTTTTCTCTATTACTAAACAAATCCATTTGCTTATAAATAACTTTTTTATCACTATTTTCTTCCAATTCTAAATTACATACAGCAATATTAATTCTTTTAACAAGCAAAACAGGATTAACAATATCATTAAATAATTTCATTAATAAACTGTTAATAATTTTAGTAGATGAAGTCATATGATCAATTCTAATTGTACCATGAGCAGGTTTAGGCATTTTACGACCATAAAAATCTGTAACTATTTCACCATCATATAAAGACCTAATATCATTATTAGTAAAATTAGTAACGTCGTAGCCGACAGTTAAAACAATTTGATTAGTAACATAATGTTTTTCCACCATACTTAAAGTTAAACTTTCTCCCATTTCTTTTACAATTAATTTAGCTTTGTCATAATCATAAGGTTCATGTAAAACTTGTCCCGAAGATAAACTATTAGAAATTGGTTTATAATTTTTAATATCTTGAATAGTACAAGGTTCGTAACCCCAAGCATGATCAATAAGTAATTCTGCATTAATTCCAAACAACTTATACAATAAATTTTCATTGTTAATCGACATTCTAGCTATATCACCCATCGTATAAATTTTATATTTAGCTAAAGAAGAAGCAATACCCTTACCAACTCGCCAAAAATCCGTAATTGGTTGATGATTCCATAACAACTTTCTATATTTTTTTTCATCTAAAAAAGCAACTCTAACTCCATATTCATTTGCCTTAATATGTTTAGCCACTATATCCATTGCAATCTTAGCCAAATACATATTAGTACCAATTCCTGCAGTCGCAGTTATCCCCGTTTCATCATAAACATCTTTTACTATTTTAGTTATAAACTCCTTAGCACTCATTTTATTCATTTTTAAATAATTAGTAATATCACAAAAAATTTCATCAATAGAATAAACATGTATATCTTTAGAATCTAAATATTTAAGATAAATATGATAAATTTTTACACTATACTTCATATAAAGTTGCATCCGAGGAGTAGCAACAATATAATCTACCGCTAAAAAATCATTATTCTTAAGCTCAATATTATCATAAGATTTTCCCTTAAAATTACTATTAATTTTTCTTTTTCTATCCCTATTAACCATCTTCACTTTTTGAACAACTTCAAACAATCTTCCCCTTCCCTAAATACCATATTGTTTTAAAGAAGGTGTAACTGCCAAACAAATTGTCTTTTCCGTTCTAGTAATATCTGCAACAACTAAATTTGTCGTTAAAGGATTAAGCTTTCTTTCGACACATTCAACAGATGCATAAAAACTCTTTAAATCAATACATGCATACGTTCTCCCCATTACATCACGCTCTAATCACAAATAATTAATCACATAAAAATAATATCACACAAACATCTGTTTGTCAATATATTTTTTTTAATATTCAGTGAAAAACGTGAAGTTTTATTTAAAATTCCACTTTATAATAAAAAGTCTATTATCAAATAACTATAGAAAATAAAGATGAAATAAATAAATAACAACTATATATATATAGATATATAAATGCTAACTAATATTAAGATAAAATTATAGGACTTATATCCTACAACAAATCTAGTAAATTAAATATTTTTTACAAACGTTCATTTAGTCTAAAAATTCGTGAAAAATTTTAAAAACCTTTTTAGCGCCTTTTTATATGATTTAAAATTAAAACTTTGCAAAAAAAATACTATAACTTATTTTCTTACATATTTTATAGTATTTTTTCTTAAAATTTATTTTTAATCTTTTTTACTGAAAAACTTACAAAAATTGAAAAACAAATACAATTATTTCAAACTAAGAATAATATCCATTAAATAAATATTATCATAATATTTATTATTTTCAACTTCTAAAATCCATGCATCAATTTCCTGTTTTAAAGAAGAATCACATTTCTTATATATTATTCTTAAATAAACACCAATTTTTAAAAACTTATTAATCATATCATCATCAATAACAAATTTAGAATCTTTTATTGCATTAATAATTGCCTTAATAACCAAAAAAGCATAAGCAAAATCATTTATGCTCAAATAATTTTGTATTACTGTAAAATATTTTTCCAATAATAAATTCTTATTTAAAATTAAATCATTATATAAATTATTATAATAATACCAGTAAGAATTCTTAGGCAAATACAAAGTAAAAGCCTTTGCAAAATTATCTCTATTAAAATAAAATTTTCTATTATAAATACTATCAATAACAAATTTCTTCACTTCATCAGCGGGTGCTTTCTTTAAAATATTTACCATACTATAATTTCTTTGCTTAATGTATTTTTTCAATCTAATAGTTTTATATTTATGATTACTTATCGCTAACAAAGTTGCATAAATATGTTTACATGGAAAATCACATGGACAATCACAGCTATAAGAAACACCACTATATTTATCATAACTAATAACTACATCATAAACCTCATTACCTAGAACACATGCCCGAAATTTATTTCCAATTTTTTCACATTGTTTAACACGATTACTATTATAATAATCTATACCCCTTTGTTTAATAATTGGAGTAAAATCATTTTGACATAATTTTAATATATTTATTTTATTCATTTTAATCATCACCTTTCTTACTAAATTATTTCATTACTGTCGAATAATCTCCTTTGCATATCAAAAGGATCATCTAAATACATTTTATATATACTATATATTTCTGTATCTTTATATTCAATCTTAGCAAAATCATCATTCAAATTAAAAATTTCACCATCACGATACGAAATTAATATAGGAGAATGCGTTGCAATAATAAATTGTGAACCTTGATTAGCTAAATCATTAATTAAACATAACAAAGATAATTGACTCATTGGAGATAAAGCAGCCTCAGGTTCATCTAATATATATAACCCATGATCAGTAAATCTATTTTTTATTAATTTAATAAATGATTCTCCATGAGAACACTCATGTAAATTACCTCCATACTTCGGATATAAAACATAAAAACGATCTTCTTCAACCAAACGTTGAAGTTCTGTAGCAAAATTATAAAAACTCTCAGCACGTAAAAAGAACCTTGTTTTAGGTACTAAACCATTACGATATAATTTTAAATAATTATGTAGACAAGAAATAGTATCCTTTGTTTTAAAATTAAAATTCTGTGTACCACCTTCAGAATTAAGTTTTAATTTATAAGCTAAAGCTTCAATAAAAGTAGATTTCCCAATACCATTATCACCAATAAAAAAGCTAACATTTTTATTAAAAGTAATTGTTTTAAAATTTCTAACACATTCTATATTAAAAGGATACACACTAAAATCCTCAATCTTAGATCTATCAAGACTAATTTGTTTAATAAATAAATC
>CALVUN010000026.1 GCA_944363595.1 uncultured Bacilli bacterium | reverse complement strand
ACAACAACACAACAACACAACAACACAACAACACAACAACACAATATTATAAAAAATGGAACATTTTATAATATATACAAAGATGATGCTATTATATTTAATTATTTATTTGGATATAAAATAATTGAAAAAGATAATAAAACTGGTTTTTCTGATTCATCTTTAAATAAAGTAATAAACAAATTAGAAGAATTAAAAGTAAATTATGAAATTGTATACAAAGATCAAAATCCTATAACTAAGAAATTTTCTAACTTAAATAATTATCATAAAGTATTATCTAAAGCTTTAGAATATCAAGATCTAAAAACAAGAATAAAAAGAGTTATAGATATCATTAATCATATTGATGATATCGATATGATTAATGATATCTTAAAGGCCATTGAAAATGTTATACAAGACAGATAAATTTAAAATATTAACATATTTTAAACAATTTATTCTTGATTTAGATCCACTGTTAGAAAATATTCCAAGAAAAGATTTATATAATAGAGATACTATAAGAAATGAAACTAGAGATATATTATTCTTAATTTACATAGCTAATACAACTAATGATATAACTATTAAATGCAATAGTCAAATAGAAATATTATCAAGATTAGGAGTATTAGATTTTTACTTAGAAAGAGCTTATTTATATAAATATATCAATCAAAAACAATTATTCAATTTTACAACTAAATTAGAAAAAATAATTAAAATGATTTATGGTTGGATAAAAAGTAATAATGAATAAAGATAATATTAATTTTAAAGATATATTAAATATATATAATGAAGAAATAAGTAAAAGAGTAAAAAATAAAAAAAGAATAAACGAATTTGAAAAATATAAAATAACTTATTTAACTAATATTTATAATATATTAAAAGAAGATAAATATGTACCCCATAAATATAATATTTTTCTAATTTGTTATCCTAAATACCGTATTATTATGTCTCAAAGTATCTATGATAAAATAATTAATCATTATATATCTAAATATATCTTAGAACCCAAACTAACTAAATATTTAGATATAAGAAATACTGCTACTAGAAAGAATATGGGATCTAGTTATGCTATTAACTTATTAAATAAATATATCGAAATAAATAAAAGAAAATATAAGAATTTCTATATATTAAAAATAGATTTAAGTAAATACTTTTATTCTATTGACCACCAAGTATTAAAAAACTTACTTAAAGATAAATTAAATGCTTATGAATATCATTTAATTGAAACTATCATAGATAGTACTAATTATAAGTATATAAATGATACTATTAATAAGTTAAAAGAAAAAGAAATAAATAAATATCCCAATAAAATAAAAGAAATAAGTAATTTACCCATATATAAAGAAGGTAAAGGCTTAGCTATTGGATCTATGACTAATCAATTACTAGCTATATTTTACTTATATAAATTACATAATTATATAATACATAAATTACACCTAAAATATATGGTAATATATATGGATGATTATATAATCATCCATCATGATAAAGAATACCTAAAAGATTGTTTAAATAAAATAATCAATCTTTTAGATAAAGAATATAAACTAAAAATAAATAAAAATAAGACTAAAATAACATCATCCAAAGAAGGATTTATTTTCTTACAATATAAATATATTGTAAGAAATGATAAAACCATCATTAAATTAAGAAAAACTAGTCTAAATAATATTAAAAAAAATATAAAAAATAATAATAAACTATATAAACAAGGTAAAATAACCTATAATAAATTATTTAGTAGTATAAATAACTATGCAAATAGCTATAAATATGATAAAATAAAAGTATCTAGGATAATAGATAAATATATAGGGTAGTTTAGATTAAAAGTACAAGTGCATTTAACGTGAACAACAATGGCAACGTGAACAACAACAATGCGTATAACGGTAACGGCGCTCTTTAGAGACTCTTATATTTGGGTGATATTATGTTTAAGGGTATAATATGATAGATATAAGAGACATAAACTATCCTTGGTATAATACCAGAAAAGAAAATGTAGATGGAAACTTATTTATATAAGTTTCCTAATAAATACATTATGAGTAAAATAAATAGATATAACTTTACTAAAAAATATTATCCTAATTATGTTATCATATTACTAGTAAAAAGAAAACTATATATATTTAAAGATAATAAATTAATAGATTTTAAATATATCAATAAATTAAAAGAATTACACATAAACTATATAATTCAAGATAACTTAGAATTATATATTAAAGAATATGAAGATAATAAATATTTAGAATATTATTTAAAATATCAATTAAATAATATTCTAAATAATATCTTAAATAAATTAAGAAAGGATGAATAACATGAATAAAAAAATAATCATCATAATAACAACAATAATATTAATATTAATAATAAGTAGTATTATAATATTCTCTAATAATGATAAAGAAACATTAGCGGTAGGTTCAACATTAGCAGATACTGTAATATCACAAAATAAAGGAACTACTTGGTCATCAGGTGATAGTGGTGTATACTACACTAACGATCATGAATATAGATATATAGGTGCTAATGTCAATAATTATGTAAGTTTTAATAACGATATGTATCGTATTATTGGTGTCTTTGATGATTATAGTCATGGTGTAACCGGACAAAACCTAGTTAAATTAATTAGAAGTCGTCTCTTAGGTGGATTTTCCTGGGGAGCATATAATTCATCCAACACATCAGGAACATATTCTAGTTATAAAAACGATTGGACAGGTAACACAACTGGAGTAAAAGCCAATCTAAATGTCTTATTAAATGAATACTTCTATAATAAAACAAACACTTCTAATACTTATGGTAATTGTTCTAATTGGACATATTATTATAGTAATACAAATTACCGTACTAATGATTGTAGTGATATTGTAGGTTATGGTCTACCTAGTAATATAAGAAACTATATAGAACCAAATGCTACTTGGTATTTATATGGTTATAGTGGTACTAACTTAAGCAAACAAAACTTCTATCTCTGTGAAAGAGGAGACTACTCAGGTTGTACCAGTGCTAATTCAGGTGCCTATGCAACAAGTACTACTGCCCCCATAGGACTAATATATGTATCTGATTATCTATATGCAAGTGGCTACTTCAGTAATAGCAACACTACTACTGCTAGTTCATCTTACTATGGCAATCAAAATTGGCTCTATAAAGGATATGAATGGACCATAACTCCAATAAGTAATAATAGTACAAGTGCATTTTACGTGTACCTCAATGGCAGCGTGTACGACAGCGCTGCGTATTTCGGTAACGGCGCTCGTCCCACTTTCTATCTCAAATCAGATGTCTATGTAACTGGAGGGTCTGGGACTTTTGATGATCCATATCAAATAGCCTGTGATAATTGCTAAATAAACCCGTGATGGGCTTTTCCATCGCGGGTCTTTTTTCCCTTTAAAAGAAAAAGTAGAGTATTAAACTCTACTATAAAATTCTACTATTAAGGCATCATTAATTTCGGCATTTAATTCACTTCTCTCAGGGTATCTTACATAAGTAGCTTGTTTCTTAGTATCATCATAAGAGATAAAATCAACTCTCTTATTAACTTTCTCTAAAGAAGCAATAACGGCAGGATGATTCATTGATTTTTCTTTTAAACCAATAACATCTCCCACTTTAACTCTGTAAGAAGGAATATCAACTTTCTTACCATTAACAGTAATATGTCCATGATTAACAAGTTGTCTTGCCGCTCTTCTCGTATTAGCAAAACCAATACGATAGACAATATTATCTAATCTACTTTCTAGTAAAATAAATAAATTTTCACCATGAACACCTTTCATCTTACCAGATTCATGAACTAATTTCTTAAATTGCTTTTCAGATAATCCATACATAAATCTAGCTTTTTGTTTTTCTGTTAATTGAACAGAATAGTTAGAAGGTTTTCTTTTTCTAGCATTACCATGTTGTCCTGGACCATAAGGTCTTTTACTAATATCCGTACCAGTTTCTAAAATAGAAAAACCAACTCTTCTAGCTTTTTTGTTATTAGGCCCTGTATATCTAGCCATTTTCTTCCTCCTTCCGCTTTTAGAAGTTATTATCCTCTTAGTAGGGTGTTTTTTTATGTACTTTCACTATTAGCAGCAGACATAATAATTACTAATACCTAACACATTACTAAAAAAACAATAATGCTGCTTAAAGCATTAATATTATATAATAAAATAATAAATTAAGTCAATACCTATTCAAATAAAATTAAATAATAAAAAAAATGTCAAAAAAGTGTCAAATTACAAGCAAATACTTAAATTTATGATATACTTATTATGACAATTAGATAGAGGTTAGTTGTCATAATAAGTGGGGTTTAAAACTTAAAAACAAACTTATTAAAAATAATTATATAGAAAGGAAGTAAAAAATGAAAAAAAGAAAACAAAAAAGACTTAGTAAATTAGCTAAAATCTTTTTAGTCTTCTGTATGTTATTTACTCAGTTTGCATCCCCTGTTAAAATTATGGCTGAAGAAATAACTGATGTAAATAATATTATTATTGATAATACAGTTAATGAAGATAGTATTATATTTAATAATAATATAACTGGAGACTATTTAGATGAAGATTATTATATAGTTAAAGCTGATTTACAAATAACATATGATAATGGTAAAATCATGAATGAAAGTCAAGCAACTTTAGTAAATGGACTATTAACTAGTCCTAATGTAGAATTTACTTTTAATAAAAAAGTAAATGGAACATATATATTAACTACTAATATATATTATATAGGACAAGATATTAGTACAATTATTAATAGTGATGCTGAATTAATTAAGTATATTGAAGACAATAACTTAGAAGCAAAAGATAGTATTACAAGTAAAGAAGTAGTAGTAAATGATCTAAGAAATGAATTAGATGTAACTATTACAGGTAATAATGTAACTGGAGATAATACAAATGGTTATAATGTTCCTCTTGATACCAATGTATCATTTAGTTTAACCCCATATTTAGGAAATTATAATCCAGATACTAGTAGTGATGGTTATTATGAAATGATTACTAATAATACTTTTGTAAATAACATTAGTGCTAATGAAGAATTAGTATTCAGTAACCTATATGCAGGTGATTATACTCTAACATTTAATTATTACAATCAAAATAATGAATTATTACTAACTAAAGATATAATAATTCACTATGGAGATGTAACTCAAAACATTTCTATTAAAGATTATTTCAACCTAGATAATATAAATACAATTGATGAAGCACTTAACTTATATTTAAGTTATACAAGCTTAACAGATGAACAAAAGAATGACTTAGATAGTAATTGGGAAGAACAAATAAATAGCTTTATTGTTGATAAACAATTAGAAAACATTAAAGATATAACATTTAAAGATGGATTAGTAACTAGTTCTAAATTTAATGGTATGTTTAATGAAACAGATTCTCTAATGACTGTCGGTGAATTAAAACAAGAAATATCTTCGCAAATATCTAATGCAAGTGTTATTGTTTACGATAATGCCGGAAATATAGCTAATGAAGTAAGTAAAATAGCAACAGGTATGAAAGTATATATCAATATAGAAGGATATGAAAGTACTTATGAAATTGTCGTAAAAGGTGATACAAACGATGGTAAAATAAATATAGAAGATGTAAGAAAAATCGTCAATGGTGTTACAGGTAATGAAATACTAACTAATGCCCAAATAAACGCGGCAGACTTAAATAATGATGGTGTAATTGATTTAAAAGAAGCATCAATATATACATCAAGTCTAAATACTAATAGTTTTACTATAGAAGATAAAGGTATAACAGATAAATTAAATGCAACACTTCAAACTAACGGTACCAATAATGGAGCCATTGCCAAAGGAAAAGAGTTTACTGTTGACTTTTATCTAAGTGGCTTTAAAAATAGTGAAATAAATGCCATTTTAGGTAATCTAAATTTTGATAGCAATGCTCTAGACATGGTAGGCTTTGATATCGATAATAATATTAGTAATTATAATAAAACAAACAATAAATTCATTGTAACAACTCAAGAAGATATAAAGATGGATAGCTTAATAGCATCATTTACTTTCGTAGTAAAGACCGATGCTATCGAAGGACAAACATACACAATAAGCTTAGATAACACTAGTGTAGCAAAATCACTATCGACAAGTACTGTCGATACCACTAATGCAAGCACAAGCGTAACAATAATCAAATTAAGTTCAAATAACAACTTAAATATGTTAACTCCATCTACAGGTTCATTTGATAAAGAATTTAATCCTGATGTAACCGATTACAAATTATATGTACCAAGTGGTACTCAAACAATAACATTTACAGGTTCACTAGCGGATTTAACATCAAACACTGATGGCTTCACAACTTACACTTTAACGGGAGATACCACGACAATAACTATAAATGTAACTGCTGAAGACGGAAGTGTAAAAACATACACCATCGAAGTAATAAGAGAAGCTAAAGAAGTTACTACTGAACAAACAAGCCAAACAACAGCAGCACCAGTAGTAAGTACTATGGAAAATCAAGTAACAACTAATACCACTACTAATGATAATGATGGTGAAGAAACAGAAGAAGTAACTGAAGATCAAACAAAAGATGATGATGAAGAAAAAACAGAAGATGAAGAAGAAGAACAACAAGAAAGTAGTATCGATAAAATAATCATAATAATTTTAATTATCTTAGTTATTCTTGGATTATTATATTTAATCTTTAAAAAAGATGACGATGATGATGAACAAATTATTAAAAAATAAAAAGATTAATTAAAAAGAATAGAAATAAAAAATCTATTCTTTTTTTTAATCTTTTATACTATGTTAATAAAGCAGTTGTAATAAAAATTACTTTTCTTAAAGTATCCATATATTAATATCGTTCCATTTTTAATCATCCAAACACTTCAAAAGTATCTCTTACTTTATTATAAATATTCATCTTTTTAGCATAATCATATAATTTTAAAGTGTTTTTCTTCTTACTATAAAAATACTCTCTAATAGCCTTATTAAAAATTTCAGCATCTATTTTCTTTTTATTTTTAATAATATCACAAATAGTTTTATCTAAATCGTAAACTCTAATAATATTACCAGAATCTAGTT
>CALVUN010000025.1 GCA_944363595.1 uncultured Bacilli bacterium | reverse complement strand
GTTTTTCCATCTCTTGCAAATGTAATACACTTTCTATCTCTTTTTATTATATTTTCTCTTCTAACTTTACCAATTGTTGTATCCATTACAAATCTAGTTGAATTAACCCAAGAAGGAGTATTCCAATTTACCTCATCCATTATTTTTTCAATTCTACTTACAGACACTCTATTAACTGCACCATATGATATAGGATCAGGTATAAAAATTGATAAAAGTCTTATATTTAGTTCGTCCATTTTAATTAATAATTTTATTAAAACTTTAGAATTATCATTTATTCCTCTTAATAATGGAAATTGTGAATACAATCTAATTCCTGCATTTCTAATTTCTTTTATTTTTTTCTCCACTACTTCATCTATTTCATAAGGATGATTAATATGGAAAACAAGCCGAACATTATTATTACTTAATAAACTTATCATTTCTTCGGTAAATATGGATGGTTCATAAACAATTGCTCTTGTATGTATTCTAATATTCCATTGTTCTAATTCTTCTAAAGCAAATTTCATATTATCATAGCCAATACTTAAAGGATCACCACCGGAAAATATTACTTCCTTTATATTAGAATTTGATTTTAAATACTCTTTTAAGATAGCTATTTTATTCTTTATTGTTTCTTTTAAATTACTTTGTTGAAATTTTGATAAATTATATGTTCTAAAGCAATATTGACAGTGTGCAAAACAAACATCAGTTATAATAAAAACTAAACGATTATCATATTTTTGTATTATATAGTCACAATTTTTAATAGGATTATGTTTATCTTCTTCTACATAATCTCTTGTTTCAACACTTGTTTTTACTTCAATCTTATCCTTTACTGGGATTACAGATCTATATAATGGTCCACCCTTACCAATTGCATCTATTTCTTCAACTAGTTTTTTCATATAAAAATTAGATATCTTAATTGGTAACAAATTATCAGTTTCAACTAATTTCTTATATTTTTCTTGTAATTCTTTATCAATTATTTTTTCATCTATCATTATCAATCACCTTATAACCTATTGAATTTTTTTTAGCATTACTTAAAAGAGCTCTTTCTACAATATAATTAATTATATCATCAAATGAGTAGCCATCTGTTTTAGCACATGTTATAAATTCACCTGTAGGATGAAAACTTACTTGAGAATTAACTTCTATTAAATAAAATTTATCATTTTTTTTCCTAAAATCTATTTTTGCATATCCCTGAATATCTAATCTTTTGACAATTATTGAAACAATATTTTTTAAAAAATCAAATTTCCCGTTTACTGTTTGTATATCAACTGTATCATCTTTAATAGTTTTCATTTCATAATCATAGAATTCAGAATCACAATTAACTATACAAGGTCCTAGTGCTCCTAAACCTTCAACATAAATCATACTAAGGTCTTGACCATCTATATATTCTTCCACTAAAATATTTCGGTCGTATTTATTAAGCAAAGATAATACTTGCTTTTTTAATTCATCATAAGAATAAACTATTGATTTTTCATCCATCCCCATACTTGAACCTTCGGAATTAAGTTTAACTATTACTGGATATTGAATATCTTTTAATAAATCAATATCACTTTTTTCACATACACTATATCCTTTCAGACAATCTATATAATCCTTTAATAAATTTTTCACTAGGAATTTATTATGGCACATCAATAAATTTGTGCTATCGGGTCCAGAATAATTATATTTCAATTGTTCTAATATTGCGCCATAAACAGATTCTCTAGCAGGGCCATTATATCCTTCGCAAATATTAAAAACTAAATCTGGATTATATCGTCTTAATTCTTCAATCCATTTAAATTCTTTATCAGCTTCTATTTTTTTTACTTCATATTTTTTGGATAACACATTATATATACTATCAATTGTCAATTCAGAATCAAACTCTGTTTCATATTCATGTTGATGTCTATTTAAATTAAATAATAATACTATCTTTTTCATTTTAAGTTCCATTCCTTTCCGCCTCGCTTGAGACTCGTCTTCAAGGCGCACATAGCCATGAACAATATATTTTTTTCAGGTTAAATTCTCCTTATTTAAGCCAAATGCTAGAAAATGATATAACAATTCTTCAGCTATAACAAAAGAAGTATGGGAATCATCTAATTTGGGATTAAGCTCAACAATATCAAATCCAGCTATATCTAAATCATGTAAATTTCTTAAAGCCTCATCACATTCATAAGGTGTTAAACCATTACATTGTGGTGTCCCAGTCCCAAAAACATAAGATACATCAAGGCAATCAATATCAAATGTAATATAAAATTTTATTTTTTTATTTCTATTCTTTTCTTTAATTTCATTAACAATATTCAATATACCTTTTTCTTTTATATGATTTGACGTAAACAAATTTATGTTTTTTTCTTTTACATAATCAAACCATTCTCTGCCTATAACACCACGAGGCCCTATAGTGTACATATTATTTCCTTCTAAATATCCATCTTCAATTAACTTTCTAAACACATTACCATGCCAAACTTCTGGCATATTTAAATACTTATCTTCTACATCTATATGTGCATCAAAATGTATTAAACCAATTTCATATTCTGGAAAATTTTCTTTCATTGCTTTAGCAAAACCTCTAAAGCTTCCATAAGTAATAGAATGATCTCCGCCACACACAAGGGGAAAACTATTTTTAGCAATAGAATAAACTTTTTTAGTTATTGCATCTTGGTTATCAGATGGATTTGTCGGATTTACATAAACATCACCTAAATCAGCAATCTTAAACTCATTTGTTTTTAGATATTTATTATGATCTAAATCATATAATTCTTCACCATAAATTCTATCCCAAAATGAATATTCTCTTAATTGTCTAGGTGCATATTTAGCACCTAATCTATATGATGCTCCATAATCGCAAGGAACTCCCAGAAAAACTATATCATATTTTTTAATATCATTTTCTTTAATAAATTCTCCACCCATATATGTTGGTATTCCAGCATATATATATTCTTCTTTTCTTTCATCTGACATTTTAATCACCTTCTTTTTTTAACAATATATTCTAACTCTACCATCTTATTTGTTATTAAATTATTGATTAATATTAAATTCATATAATATATTTAATCCCCTATTATATTCAGTAATCATACTTGGATTATCCTTAACTATTTTTTTTGCTATCTTAAGAAATTTCTTCTCAATAAAATTAATTAGTACCTTATCATCAATCTTATTGAAAATAGGACAATCATTAGATTTCGTTATAACAAATTTATCACCATTTTTCATCACATAAAATGGCCAAGACTCACAATCAAATGGGCGATATTTATTTGGTAACATGCATCCCTTTTCAGACAATAAAGGACACTTATATTTTGATTTATATTTAACCATTTCAATTTGATAAATATCATCAATATTTATAAATTTAATATCTCTATTTATATTATTTTTTATATATTGCATCTGCTTTTTTGTAAATGTGGGTGCATCAATTAATTCGTCAGGCTCAAATTTACAACAGATTTTACAATTTGCACAATCTTCTCTACTAATCAACTCACTTAACATATTATTTTTCTCCTATACATATTGTGATATATCCATCGATGTTTTCTTTTTATGCTTTTGCAAAAAAACTTCTTCTAAAACTTTTTCTGTATATTGGCCAAACAAAGGTCCACATATTGTTTCGATAACATCCATACCACTCATTGTCAAATTTGCCTCTATAATAATAGGCTCATTATCTTCTGTTATTGCTATATCCCATCCAATTAATCTAAAATGCGGAAATCTTTGTGCTGCTTCTTTAACTAATACTTTAATCTTATCCATAAAATCAAATTTTACACTTGAAAAATCTCCACCATCAGGATGTTTATCAAAACGTTTTCCTAAAGCATCATATGCAAAATTAGAGAGAGTTCCATCTTCATTAATTTTACAATAAATTCCACCAAAACTTGCATTATCAACTTTAGATTTTCCAATTCCCATTCTAAACGCACTCCATGGCAAAACTTTTACTTCCCCATCTAATATTAATGTCATAATTCTTATTGTGTTAAGTGAACCAGGATGTAGTTTAGCCGTTTCTTGTGATTGCTTTACTGTTTCTTGAAAAATTAAATTTTCATCTTCTAATTTATCAAAGTATTCTATTAATTCACTTTTTGTTGGGTTTTTAAAAAATTTTACACCTTTACCACCATAAGAAGCCATACTTGGTTTAATTGTAATATTACTTGCCGAAGATAAAATATCTATTGCTTTATCTTTAGATATAATATTATAATCTTTATCTTCAAAAATTCCATTTATTAAATGAACATACGTTTTTGGTAAATTAAATCCTTTTAGATACAAGTCAAAATAATTTTTATCTGCAACACCTGGTTCAATTGCTCTATTATTTAAATAACCATCTATATATCCAACAAATAAATCATCTGGAATAAACCTTTCATCAAATTTTCCTGTTTTATCTATATAATATCTATGATATGCAATGTCAAAATCATCTGTATATTTTTCCCAGTACTTTTTAATTTTATTTTCCTGGTCTTCACTTAATTCTTTTACATTATTAGAAAACAGTTCTTTTGAATCTATTCGAAAACACTCCATACATTTTTCTGATAATTCTTTAAAAAAGTTTTCATATAATGATGTAAGATAAACAAATGCTTCCTCTTCCCATTTTTCAAATCTCATCTTAAAACCTCCTAAATCCATTGTTCTAATTGTTTAGCAATTTCTGAATTAATCAAATTATTTTTATTCATCCATTCATCATTAAAAATATTATTTAAATATTTTTCACCACCATCACATAGCAAGATAACTGCATTACCTGAGCCGGTTTTTTTATTAATATCTTCTAATGCTTTATAAATAACTCCTCCTGCTGAGCCACCAATTAATAGACAATATTTTCTTGCAAAATATCTACAAGTATTAAATGCTTCATCATCTTTAGCAAAAAAATTGTTATCAATAATCGAATAATCAACTATTTTAGGTATTGGAGCATTTATAGGATTACCAGTCCCTGATTGAAAATAAGGCTTTCCTTCTCCTCCAAATAAGATGGAACCTTCTGGTTCAACAACATTAATTATTGTATGTTGACCATTTTCTTTTAATCCAAGAGCTGTCCCACACGATGAACCACCAGTTCCGATTGCTGCATAAAATAAATCAACAGTTCCTAATTCATTTATTAATTCTTTAGCTAGGGTATTAGTGTATGCGGAACGATTATCAAAGTTATCTGCTTGATTAGGGAAAAATGCATTATCAATTTCTTCAGACATTCTTTTTGCAGTCTTCTCTCTTTCAACAACAGCTACTTCGTTTGCTTTATAACCGTCTCCTACAACGACTATTTCTCCACCATAAGCTTTAATCATATCTATCTTTTCCTTTGAAGCATGATGATCAACAACTGCTATAAATCTATATCCTTTTATTGCAGAAGCAATTGCTAAGCCAATTGCGGTATTACCGCTTGATGATTCTATTATAGTACCACCTGGTTTTAATCTTCCATCTTTTTCTGCTTGCTCAATCATATTTAAAGCCATTCGGTCTTTCATACTTCCTCCTGGATTAAATTTTTCTAATTTAAGAAAAACTTTCCAGTCGTTATTTTTCATTTTAATCTCAAATAATGGTGTATTACCAATTAAATCTGTTACTTTATTTACAATCATATTTTTTATCCTCCTCTATCACATATTTATTATCAATTTTTTTAACAATATATTTTTTTACCAATGGAATTTTATGAAACTCACTTTCATTAGAATCCATTTGATAACCTGCAGTATTATAATAAACTAACAGATCACCTCTTTCTGGAATGATATTAAATTTTATTTTTCTCCATGTTAACATGTCTTGCTCTAAACATAAATTTCCGGCAACACTAGCAAAAATAACATTGTTTTGTCTAACACTTTTGGGAATAAGTTTAGGTTCTATAAGATAATCGCTATTAAACCATTGCTCTGATAAGTAATTTATATTACCATTTGTAACAATTATATTCTCATCATTACTTAATTGTTTCAAATACTGTACTTCATATATGCTTGCACCTACATTTTTTAATAAACTTCTTCCCGGCTCTACAATAATTTCTATCCCTTTATTTTTTAGTTTTTTATATACATTTTTCAAAATATAATCTAATGCATTCTCATCAGCAATTTCACTATAGTATGGATAATAATCATTAATAAAATGTTCTTTAAAATACATTTCCTTGTTATTATGTCTTAAAAAATTATTATAATCTTCTTTAGAACAATAGTTTGTAGGAATGCCTCCACCTATATCAATATAATTAATGTTAATTTTCTTTAGTTCAATCAATTCAATTATTTCATTTATTGCACCTATTCTATCATCTAATGAATAATTATTAATATGAAATGAAAAGCCTTCAAGTTGAATCAAGCTATCAGCAATTATATCTAAACACAAATCAATTTGATTTAAGTTTATACCAAATCTACTTATTTTCCCTAATAAATCAGAAGTTCTCAAAAGAACTCTGGCTGGTTTATTAATCTCTTTTATTAGCTTTAATTCTTCAATATCATCAACAGATATTATTACATTATTCTTAATTGAGTTGTTTAAATAATCCTTATCTTTTGCCGAACCAGAAGCAATTATTTTTTTTGTATATTTTAATGCATCTTTTAATTCATAATTACTTGACACTTCAATACCACAATTTTGTTCAGAAACATATTTCAGTAAGGCATAGCTTTTATTACATTTACATGAAAAAAAGATATTTTCATGCGAGAAATATTGCGTAAAAATATCTTTAAATTTGTTAATATTACTAATAAATTGGTCAACAAAAATAACATTGGCTGGAAAGTCAAAAAGAGCAAACAAATTATATACATCAGCTAAACATTCTAAATGTTCACAGTTTTCAGCTTCAACTTTAGAATAATTAACCATTATACCACAGCTCTCCTTTCAACATTTGCTATGTATTTTACCAAAACTTTTATAATTAGTCAACTATTTTATGAAATTTGTTAAAGCTTTTTGTTACAGTTCAGTCAAGGCACTAGAAAATAAGTGAGTTTTTCTCACTTTTTATTATGCAATAATAACCTTATTATTAAAGGCAGATTTAATTGCATTAAATACATCTATGTTTTGTTTTTTATAAG
>CALVUN010000024.1 GCA_944363595.1 uncultured Bacilli bacterium | reverse complement strand
CCTATGGGGGCAGTAGTACTTGTTGCATAGGCACCTGAATTAGCACTGGTACAACCTGAGTAGTCTCCTCTTTCACAGAGATAGAAGTTTTGTTTGCTTAAGCCATTACCACTATAACCATATAAATACCAAGTAGCATTTGGTTCTATATAGTTTCTTATATTACTAGGTAGACCATAACCTACAATATCACTACAATCATTAGTACGGTAATTGGTATTATTATAATAATATGTCCAATTAGAACAATTACCATAGGTATTAGAAGTGTTTGTTTTATTATAGAAGTATTCATTTAATAAGACATTTAGATTGGCTTTTACTCCGGTTGTATTACCTGTCCAATCATTTTTATAACTAGAATATGTTCCTGAAGTGTTGGATGAATTATATGCTCCATAAGCTGATGACCATATTTGATTAGCGGATATTAACTTAACTAGGTTTTTTCCGGTTACACCATGACTATAATCATCAAAGACACCAATAATCCGATACATATCGTTATTAAACCAGACATAGTTATTGACATTAGCACCTATATATCTATATTCATGGTCGTTAGTTTCGTAGACACCACTAGCACCTGATTCCCAAGTATCACCTTGGCTTAATGAGATGATAGTGTCGGATGCTAAAGCTGGGATAGCAGCTTCCACATTTAATGTAGCAGTTAGGTTATTATTCATCATAGTAGTAGGATTATTCATATTACCATCTATATAGATTATAAATCTATAGTATGTTGTATTACTTGGTAATTGTTCTTCTTCTACTATATATAGTTTACCAGTAGAAGCGTTCATAAAGTTACCTTCTTTATATGTGGTATATTCTTGGTTATCAGTAGATATTTGTAAGATATATTTAAAACTTTCTTCTTTTAAGCTATCTGATATATTAGTTATATTTAGATATATAGATAGTGTTGGTTCATCTTGACTTTTATTTAAGATAGCAAATTCAGTTATTTCTCCATCGTTATAGTCTAATACTGGACCTATATTAGTTGCATTTATATCATTTCCATCTTGGAAAGTAACTTCGGCCATTTCCCCTACTTCTAAAGTTAAATTAGTATTAGGGCTAGTCCAAGTAAATAGTGAATATGTACCTATAGTTATTATTAATAATATAGATAGTATAGAAGTTATTATTATTATTTTTTTCTCTTTCATGGTTCACCTCGTATTATTTAATATAAGTATATCATTTTTAATTGGTTTTATCAATAATTAATATATATATTTTTTTATTATTAGATCTTTTATAGTTGTTTTTCTATTATCGATATAATCGTTTTTTACTCCATATATAAATGATTCTTTACTACCCACGATTAAAAGGGTATCTTTAGCTCTTGTTACTGCTGTATAGACTAATTTATTATATAACATTCTATTAAATGAATTAATAATGGGCATTATAACTATGGGAAATTCACTTCCTTGGGCTTTATGTATACTTATGGCATATCCATGTTTGATATTATTATATTTTTCTTTATTATAAGTTACGATATTGTCATCAAAGTTTATGGTTATTTCTTTTTTCTTAGTATTTATATTAGTTATATATCCTATATCACCATTATAGACATTATTATCGGTATCATTTACTAATTGAAGTATTTTATCTTTAGTTCTATAAGTTATATCTCCAATAGTTATTTGTTTTTTAGTAGGAGACATGGGATTAAAGATATCTTGTAAGATTATATTTAGGTTATCTATTCCACTTGGGGTTTTATACATGGGAGATAATATTTGAATATCTTTATCTGTATATCCTTTATTAATGGCTTTTTTTACTATTTCTTTTATGATATTAGGTACTTGTTCTTTAGGACAATTTATGAAGTTATAATCTTCTTTTTTGGTTAAAAAACTTTCTGATAAGTCTTTATTTTTTATTTCTTGAGCTAAATTTAAGATATATGATTCTTCTGTTTGTCGATAGATAGAATTTAATTTTATGGTATCGATTAGATCTGAATCGATTAGATCTTTTAATACTTGTCCTGGAGATACACTTGGTAATTGGTAATAATCCCCTACTAGGATTAGTTTTGAATCTCTTCTTATTCCTTTTAGTAAAGCTTCCATTAGTAGAGTATCTATCATACTTGTTTCATCTATTATTATGTATTTTTGATTATTGGGGTTATATTCATTTACTGAAAAGATATTGGTATCTTTATCCCAAGCTAAATATCTGTGTATTGTCTGTGATTTTAAATTAGTTGTTTCCATCATTTTCTTAGATGCTCTTCCTGTGGGCGCTAATAAGGCTATATCATCTTGTTTAGCTTTATATACGTATTGTAATAGATAAGTAATTGCTTTTATTATAGTAGTTTTACCAGTACCTGGTCCCCCTGTTATTATGGTTATATTATTATTTAATGATTTAATAATAGCTTCTCTTTGACTTTTATCATAAGTTATATTATTTATTTTTTCTAATTCATCTAATTTTTCTTCTAATTTAGGTAATTTATGTTTAGTCATATCATTTAAAAAACATATTCTATCTACTATATACTTTTCAGCATCATAGTATTTTTTTAAATAATATTTTTTATCTTCTATTATTATTTTATTTTGTCTTTGTAGTTTTTCTAAGTATTCTTCTAATTTTTCTTGTTCGATATTTAAAGCTTTAGTTAGTTCTTCTATATATAAGTAGGTATCTCCTTGATTAAATGTTAATTCTTTCATAGTATATATTATTAATGCTAGTATTCTTCTTTCATCTTCTAAGGGTATTCCTATATTTTGGGCTATTCTATCGATAGTTAGGAAATTAAATTCATCGGTATCGATAAAGTCGTAGATATTTTCTTCTATTTTAGTTAATACTTTATCTTGATATTTTTTTAATAATGTTAATGATTCTTTATTAGTAAAACCTAATTCTTTTAGTTTTAACATAGTTTTACTTGAAAATTCTAAGTTATCTAATACTTCTTTTATTCTTTTTATTCTTTTTTCTGTTAATCTTGGTATTGATAGTAATTTATCTGGTTCTTTAGTTATTATATCTATGGTTTTTCCTTTGAATTTATTGACAATCTTAGTGGCAGTTTTTTCCCCGATGGGAAAGAAATCACTTGATAAAAATTCGATTAATTCTTCTTCTTTCGTGGGAATATATATTTGATATGTTGTTACATTAAATTGTTCTCCATATTTGGGATGTTTTACTATTTCTCCTTGCATAGTATAGGTTGTTTTTTCTATGATATGAGGAAATATACCTACAAAGTCAATAGTTTTACCTATTAGTTCTTTATTACTACTATCTTTTATTCTTATTATACCTATTAGGTAATTATTTTGGGGATTTTGATATATTTCTTTTATATATGTACCTGTTATATATTCCATGTTTACACCTTCTGTCTTTTTTTATTATATCATATTTAGGGTAAAAAAAAACGATATTTAATCGTTTTTATAATTCTGTCTGTGTTGCTGATGCATGAATATAACCTGAATATGATGTTCCTACAAAGGAATTATCTGATAATGATCCATCGATCCATACATATACGGTATATTCGGTAGTTGCAGTTGCCGCTCTGGTTAGGGTTACGGTTGCTAAGTCAATATTACCTTTTTGACTTATGGTTCCAGTAGATATTTCATCTGCTCCTTGGTATACGGCATATTTTAAAGCACCTTGAGTTAATGGAATAGTTGTTTCATCGTTGGTATTTAAGCTTATAGTAGCTTCACCAGTGATGTTACATGCATTACTTATGTTTATTTTTACGGTTGTATTTACTCCTCCTTCATAGTTTATTGATGGAGTTAGGGTTCCTGATATATCTGTTCCTTTATCATAGACAATATTGAAACAACCTGATTGTCCATTGATGGTGGTATTTTCACTTGCCCATGTAAACCATGCATATGTTACTCCTGCGACTAAGGCAACAAAGGCCACTACTCCTAAAATGGTACCTATTAATTTTTTCTTATTATTCATTTCTTAGCCTCCTCTTATATTAAATATGATATCATATTTGATAGTCTTTGGCAACTGTTTTTAAAGTTTTTTATTTTTTTTATTTTTGGGGTTGACAAATGGGCCTGATTCGATTATTATATATATCACCAATTCGAAATTTCAAGACGAATTGGTGCTAGTATCACACTAGCCAACCCCTTTTTATTCTTTTTGGGAAGCTACTTAGGTAGCTTCTTTTTTTATTAATATGTTCCATTCAACATACAATATTTTACTTTTGTTAGTTGGATGGAACATTAAACTTTTTTTTATTTATTTAGATTATAAATTATAATAAATAACTCCTTAATTTATAATCTGTATCTTGAATGTCAATATTACATATTAGTTTGAATATTTTATTGTAGCCATAGCAAATACTTCTGAAAAAATTTGGTAATAATAGTAAAGAAAAAATAAATATTATTGGTATTTACATAAAAGTTAAAATTTAATAATTGTTAATATTTTTAAATTATATGAATAACAAAAAAAAAAAATATTAGTGATATTTTCTAATAAAATAGATCACTATATTTTAAAATTATATAAGTAAATAATATTATGATATGGATGTAAGCTCGCTTTGAAGTAATTTTATAATTTTTTCTATAGCATTCATAACATCTTCATAACTAATATCTTTTACATAAACTTTTTTATTTT
>CALVUN010000023.1 GCA_944363595.1 uncultured Bacilli bacterium | reverse complement strand
AGTATATAGTGGAAGACCAACATATTGGGTAGGAAAAATAGGATTAATGTATCCATCAGATTATGGATATGCCACAAGTGGAGGAAGTACTACTAATAGAGCATCTTGTTTAGCTAAAGAATTATATAATTGGGATAGTTCAAGTTATAGTGATTGTAAAAACAATGATTATTTATTTGATTCTAGTTCACGCCAATGGACCCTTATGCCTGTCTCCAGTTATTCGAATTACGTTTTTTACGTGAATCGGTCTGGCTCTATCGGCAACAGCAACAGCAGCGTTACGAATTCTCACGTTTTTCGCCCGGTCATATATCTAAAATCAGATGTTAAGATAACTGGGGGAGATGGCAGTTCAAGTAGTCCATTCACTCTTGGAGTTTAAGAGGAATAAAAAGAAAAATCTAGAAGGCGTTAGGTCTTCTATTTTCATCCTAGGGTAGTACATAGTACTTCTCTAGGTAGGCCTGTGGATAAGTAATTTAAAATATTTTGGTTAAATTATTGCAATATTTTTAATTATTTTATATACTTATTTATGTAGTAATTTAAAAATTGGAGGTTTATTATGGAAAATATAGTACTTGAAAATGTATTTGATGAATGGAATAGGGGTTGTGTTCCTTTTTTAAATAAATTATTTAATAATATTGATAAGGGATTAAATGGTAATGTATATGCTAAAGATGATAAATTAGTTATTAATCATGTTGATGGGAATGTAAGAGAGATTGTTTTGAATGATCCTATTGATTCTGTTGATAATGATAATACTTTAACTATTTATAAGAATAGTGATGGATATAAAAAGGGAGAAAGTTATAAGGTTAATTTTTTAATGAATATGAGTGATTTTAATGTTAAATTTATTGCTCATAAGTTTGAAGTTGGTAATATTATAGTATCTAGGAAATATGTTGGTTATGCTTCTGTATTTGAAATAAGAGATATACGTGAAAAGAATAAGTTTATTAGAATTGAATTTCAGGATAATGATGATACTTTATGTAATGAAGATATGTTTATTATGAAGTTATTAGGTATTGATATTAATGGTAAAATTGAAGATATTTATGGAATTGTTTGTGATACTATTCTTAATTATAGGAATTATTCTAGAATAGTTATGGATAAGATTTATTATAAAAATACTTCTTCTTTTACTAAAAATATATTAGGGGAAATTATACTTGAAAATGGAGAGTTAAAGAGACTTATTACAGAACGTAAAATTGGTGATAGTAGTATTTCTTTTAAATATGATGTTGACAGTGGTAGTAGTTTTAGTTATCAAGGTAAAAGTGGTATGAAATTGGATGATTTATATAAATTAGAGGGGTATACAAGGAAATTGATTTCTAAATAATTTTCTTTTCTTTTTGACTAATTTTAATTTTTATGGTAAAAAGATGTTAAAATAAATATTTTTGTGTTAAAATAATAAGTAAGAGTATTGGCGGTGAGTATGAATGGACAATGTCATTTTAATTATTTTATCGACGTTAATCATTGCACTAGTATTGTTTTTTATTACTTTTGTTATTGTTAAAAGAAAACAGAATAGTAAATATAAAAATGAAATAGAAAAATTGGATGTCGAAAAGAATTTGTTAATTGGGGCTCCTATTTTATCTGAGATATCAAAAGTTCGTGATTTGGTTAAGACGGATAATTTGAAAAATAAATTGGATGAATGGGATAGTACTTTTAAATTTATTAAGGATGAGCAAATACCTAAACTTAATGATATGATTTCGGAAGCTGATTTTTTGATAGATAAAAAGGATTATAAGCAGGCTATTAAAAAGATTGCTTCTGTTGAAATGGTAATTAATGTTCTTAAGAAGAAAACGTCTAATTTGTTAGATGAGATTAAGATTATTACTAATTCTGAAGAGAGAAATAGGGCACTAATTACTAAACTTAAGATTATGTATAGAGAACTTCAAAATAAGTATGAGAGAACGAGTAAGGATTATGGAGAAATTGGGGAACCTATCGTTAAGAGATTTGAAGATATTGATAAGATGTTTCAGCAATTTGAAGATTATATGGATATTAATGATTATGTTGCTGTCGAAAAGATGGTTATTAATATTGAAAATGAAATTAATAAGATGAAACTTATTTTGGATGAGACGCCCTCTATTGTTCTTATGGCAAGAGCTCTTATTCCTAGTAAGATCGATGAGACAATGGTTCTTTATTCTAGAATGATTAGAGATGGTTATCCACTTGATTATCTTAATGTTGAATATAATATGAAAGAAATTAAGAGTAAAGTTGAGTTTATTATGACTAGTCTTAAGGATTTAGAATTAGGGGATGCTACTTTAGAATTGAAGACGATTGTTGAATATTTTAATTCTTTATTTGCGGATTTTGATAAAGAGAAAGAAAGTAAGGATATTTTTAGAGAAAATAGTAAGATTCTTAAGAAGAAAATTGAAAATGTTAATAAAGTTGTCTATGATATTTATATTCAGATCGATGATATTAAATTAACTTATGATTTGTCAGATGAGGAAATTAATAAGTTTAGTGTTCTTAATCGTAATTTGGAACAAATTAATGATGATTATAAGACATTGATGGAACATGGTAGGGGTAAGACTTTTGCTTATTCTAAATTAGTTTCGGAACTTGATGGGTTAAGTATTAAGTTATCGAGATTACAAGATGATTTGGATTATCAACTTAGGTCTATTACTAGTATGAAAGATGATGAGTATAGGGCTAAGGAACAACTTGCTACTATTCAAAGATTACTTAAGGAGTCTAAAAATAAGCTTAAGGATTATAAGATACCTGTTATTCCTAATAGTTATTATATTGAATTAAGAGAAGCACAGGAAGCAATTAGAGAGATTATTAAAGAGTTGGATAAGAAACCTATTGTTATTAAGATTTTGAATATACGTGTTGATACGGCACGTGATTTGGTATTTAAGATATTTAATAAAACTAATGATATGGTTAAAAGTGCAATGATCAGTGAGAGACTTATTGTATATGGTAATAGATATCGTAGTAGTTATCCGGAAATTGATCAGGGACTTAAACAGGCTACTGATATGTTTTATAAAGGTCAGTATAAGAATTCTTTTGATACGTCAATTAAAGCCTTACAAAAAATTGATAGTGATGTGTTAAAAAAAATAGAGACATTTTAAAAAATCATTGCAATTTGATAGAATTTATGGTAGTATTATTATAGAGTAAAGAGGAGGAAAAAAATGAGCTTTATTGAATTCTTGATGGATTATTATATTTATATAATAATTGTTTTAGTTTTGATGATTATTACTATTATTGGTTTTCTTGCTGATAAAAGGGATAAGAAAAGAAAGAAAAATAAGAAAGGGGAGAATAATATGAATAATAATATGGGAGGAGATATGACACAAGGTACTAATGTTGCTCCTACACCAATTCAACCACAGAATTTGGAAGCTAATATGAATAATGGATTGAATGCTAATGTTAATCCTAATATGGGGATGAATAGTACTATTAATAATCCTAATATAATGGAACAACCTTTAATTAGAGAGGATGTACCTAGTTCAAATCCTATGCCTAATGGTAATGTTAGTAATGATACTAATGGTTTAGGTTATAAGCCTTTAGATGAACAAAAGCCTAAATTTGCTCCTAGACCTGTTGAAATACCTAAAGATAATGCAATGGGTAATGTTAATAGTGGTTTGAATAATGCTTCAATGGTTAATCCAATACCTACACCAGAGCCTATGGTAGCACAACCGGTTAATCCAACACCTACTCCGGTAGCAACACCTGAACCTGCGGTTACACCACAGCCTGTTAGTCCACAGCCAACGTATAATCAACAACCTACTAATCCTTTAGGTATGGGACAGAGTGTACAACCTCAAGTTGCACCAACAGGAAATCAAACTTTAGAGGGACCTGTTGTTAATAGTTGGGATATGCATACTAATATGACGGCTAATCCAGCACCTACTGCTGCTCCAACACCTGAACCTGCCGTTACACCACAACCTGCTGTTGCACCACAAACTGTTAATCCAATGCCTAATACTTCTAATGTTAATGCTGGAGTTGTTCAACCTGCGGTTAATCCAACACCAGTGCAACCAAGTGTTAATCCTGCAGCTCAACCTCAACCACAGGCACAGGATAGTGGTATGAATTTTGTTTATGGTCAAGATGCTGCTAATAATCAAATGAATAATAATCAAGATTTATGGAAATTATAGATTTAGGATTTTCCTAAATCTTTTATAGCTATTAAGGAGGGACTTGTATGAATGATGATGAAATTATGAAACGATTTAATGAAAGTTTAAATGATAATAATAACAATAATCAAACACCGGTTACACCATATCATGCTACAGGTAATCTTAATACGGCAATTGGTAATCCTAATATTAATGTAAATGATCCTATGCATGTTAATATTCAAAATGGTAGTAATAATAATGTTACTTCGGTTCCTCCGGTTGATTTGTTAAAGCCTGAAAATCAAGTATCTAATACAAATGGGCAAGCTTCTGTTAATATAAATAATAATTCTAATAATGTTATTAATAATAATGGTCAAGTTAATACTTCAAATGGTGTTAATCAAGGCGAACAGTTAAATGGTACTACTAATACTTCTTATCAGCCTGATGTGACGGAACAATATGTTCCTAATCAAGAGTTACAGAGTGATAATGTATATAAAACTACTACTTATATTTCGACTCAACCATCGATTAATCAAAAGAAAAAGAAGACAGTGAAATTATCACTTTCTCCTGAAACAAAGATTGCAATGGTTATTGCTCTTATATTATTTATATTTATTATGGTAATGCCTACTATTTATGATTTTATTAGAAGTATTCGTTTTTAGGTATTAGTAGATAATTTGATTATTATATCAAAATTATCATCACTTGCCATAATATTTTTATGTATTTGATGACATTTTGAACACTTATAAATGATTTTATAGGTGTTTTTATATTTTTCAATTCCAATTGGTATTAATAAGCCTTTACACTTATTAGCTCTATCACCGGGATTAATATCAACATGTTTGGAGTACAGACAATAGGGACAATGATCTCTTGCTGTATATTTTAATTTTTCGACATGTTTATGACAGTTTTCACAAATAAATTCTTCATCGATCATGTTAAATTTTTTCATTTTTTCACCCATTTAATTATATCATTTATATTCTTTATTGTAAATTAATTGATATTGATTAATATTTCTTGTATTAAGATATTTTATATATTATAATTAGATTATGTGAGGTGTTTTATGAATAGTGAATTAAAGATACCTAATCATGTTGCTATTATATTAGATGGTAATGGTCGTTGGGCTTTAGAAAGGGGTTTAAAAAGAAGTAAGGGACATGATGCTGGTTTTAAAAATTTGAAGAGTCTTAGTAATTATATTTTATCTTGTGGAGTTAAGGTACTTAGTGTTTTTGCTTTTTCGACAGAAAATTTTAAACGTAGTAAAGATGAAGTTGATTATTTGATGAATTTATTTGTGAATGGTTTTAAAAATGAAAAAAATTATTTTGTCGATAGAAATATTAAAGTTATTTTTTTTTTTTTTTTTAGTAATTTAAGAGATGATGTTATTAGTGCTATGGATAGTCTTGAAGAAATTACGAAAGATGGTACTAAGGGTATTTTAAATATTTGTTTAAATTATGGTGGACAAAGTGAAATTGTCGATGCGGTTAATAAAATTATTTTAGATGGTGTAAAAGAAGTTGATTGTGAATTGTTTAGTAAGTATTTGTATCAGGATTTACCTATGATTGATTTAATGATTAGAACAAGTGGTGAACTTAGAATTAGTAATTTTATGTTATGGCAACTTGCTTATTCTGAATTATATTTTACTAATACTTATTTTCCTGATTTTGATTCTCATGAATTTGATAAGGCAATAGATGCTTATAATAAAAGAGATCGTCGATTTGGTGGTGTTAAATAAAAATTGGTTGTTTGTAAAGACAACCTTTTTTTTTATTTCATATAATAGTTGTGAGGAGGGATATGATGATTAAGACTTACAGTTATGCTAAAGATAAAGATGTTTTTTTATCTGAACATTTTAAAGTTGGGGAATTTCGTAGTTTTAATGATGCAACGGGAAAGCTTACGACGGATAAGATATTAATTGATGATAATTTACCTATTATGCTTGAAAAATTATATGATGCTTTGGATAATAAATATGGTCTTAAATCGATTATTATCACTAGTGGTTATCGTAGTGATGATTTTGAGGAATCTTTAGCTTTTGGTGTTAGAGGTGGTACGCATACACAAGGAAAAGGTGTCGATATTATTTGTTATGATATAGATGGTAAGGTTATTGATAATAAGGTTATTTGTTGTATTTGTGAGGACATTGGTTTTAATGGTATTGGTTATGGTGGTTCTTATAGTCATGTTGATGTTAGGGATGTAAAAAGTTTTTTTGATGAAACTAATGGTACAACGGGTATTGGTAGCTTTTATAGTTATTTTAATATTGATAAGGTAGATGATACAAATAATTCTTCTAATTATAAAGTTGGGAATATTGTAACTATAAATGGGGTATATGTATCTAGTGATGCAACAGAAAAGTTAATACCAAAGGTTACTAGGGGTAAAATTACTAAAATTAAAGATGGAAGTAGAAATCCTTATTTACTTGATGATGGTAATATTGGATGGGTTAATGATAAGGTTATTGTTAATAATAATTATCTAGCTAATTTATCTTATGATGGTGATTCAATTGTCGATGCACTTTCTTTAATTGGTGTTGATAGTTCGTTTTCTTATCGTAGTAAGATTGCTTTAGTTAATGGTATTGATAATTATACTGGTACTGCTTTACAAAATACTAAGTTACTTAATTTACTTAAAAAAGGAGAACTTATTAGTCCATAGTTCTTCTTTTTTTATATACTTTTTTTAAAAAATATTATATAATATAGTTGGTGATAAAATGAAAAAGATAATTGATATTATAGGTAGAGAAATACTTGATTCAAGGGGAAATCCTACTGTTGAGGTAGATGTTATATTAGATAATGGTATTAAAGCTAGAGCTTCTGTTCCAAGTGGAGCTTCAACGGGGGTTCATGAGGCTTTAGAACTTAGAGATGGCGATATGAATAGATATAATGGTAAAGGTGTTCTTAAAGCTGTAAGTCATGTTAATAATGAAATTAGAAATGCTATAGTGGGTATGGATATTGATGATTTAGCTATGATCGATAATAAGATGATCACTTTAGATGGTACTGATAATAAATCTAGATTGGGTGCTAATGCAATATTGGGAGTATCTTTAGCATGTTTAAAAGCTTCCGCTATTTGTAATGATAAGTTATTGTTTGAATATGTTGGTAATGGTAGAACTTTACCTAAATGTATGATGAATATTTTAAATGGTGGTGCTCATGCTGATAATGGTCTTTATTTTCAAGAATTTATGATTGTACCTCAGTTAGATGATTATTTGGAAAATTTAAGAATGGGCTCAGAGATATTTCATAGTTTACAGGCTTTACTTAAAGAAAAAAATTTGAGTTGTGGTGTAGGTGATGAAGGTGGCTTTGCTCCAATGATCAATACTACATATGAAGCATTGGATTTAGTAGTTGAAGCAATTAATAAATCTGGTTATGTACTTGGTAGTGATGTATGTTTAGCTATGGATGTTGCGGCTTCAGAATTTTATCAAGCTGGTTATTATGTATTTGAAGATAAAAAATATAATAGGGAACAAATGGTTGATTATTATATTGATTTAATTAATAAATATCCTATTATTTCTATTGAAGATGGTATGGCAGAAGATGATTATGATGGTTGGATATTACTTACTAAGAAACTTGGTGATAAAATTTTATTAGTAGGTGATGATTTATTTGTTACTAATAAAAAATTATTACAGGTTGGTATTGATAAGCATATGGCTAATGCTATTTTGCTTAAGGTTAATCAGATCGGTAGTGTTACAGAAACTTTGGAGACAATTAAACTTGCTAAAGAGAATGGTTATAAGACGATTATTTCTCATCGAAGTGGTGAAACAGAAGATAATTATATTGCGGATTTAGCGGTAGGTCTTGATCTTGGTATGATTAAGACAGGATCAATGTCTAGAAGTGATAGATTAGCTAAATATAATCAATTGATTAGAATAAATGAAGTAATTAACAAGTAGGTGAATTATGAAAAAGTTGATTGTAGTTCTTGGCTTTTTATTAATTTTTGTTGCAGGATGTAGTAGTGATGTTAAAGTATTAGTAGATAATACAGTCGAAGAAGAAAAGAATGATTATGTAACTTATAAGAATAAGCTACAAAATGTTAGTGAATTTACTAGTGAAGATGATATTCCTTGTGATATTATTACTTCAATCGATAGGGTTAATGAAGAAGAAGTTAGTTACCGAGTTATTTTAGATAATCCTAAAGTAGATATGTACGATGTTAAAGCTTTAATTATTCATGATTATTTTACGGAAGATATTTTTCCTTCAATTGGTATATTTGATGATCCTCTAGATTTAATTATTGGTGATGAGGAAGTTAAAGGAATTCAACTTGTAGGTTATATTAAAACTAAGGATGCTATTGAGAATTTGAATTTGGAACTTAGAATTTGGATAGAATACAAGAATGTAACGGGAGAAACGATGACAGTATATTATAAACCGACAAAATAATACTTTAGTTTTTGTTATATTAATAATGGTGATAAAATGAAAGTTAAAGTTTTTGATGAATCTCATGAGAAAGATTTAGAAAATAGTATTAATGAATTTATTTTAGATAAAGAGATTATTGATATTAAATTTTCTGTTTCAACTTCGATATTTAGTGACGAACAAATTTATTGTTTTTCTGCTTTGATTTTGTATAAATAGATTTTAAAAATGATTGACAATATGTTTAATTTTATTATATAATTGTTTATATAAGTAGGAGGCAAGTGATGAGAAAATTGAATAATAAAGGGCAAACTTTAGTTGAATATGTTTTGATTATTTCTTTAATTACGGTTTTAGCTATTGCTTTAGTTAAAATATTTGGTGGTTATTTAAAAGATTCGGTTACCAAAATGGGATGTTCAATTGCGGGTAAAGAGTATATAGAGGGAGAAAAGATTGGAGAAGCTTATTGTTCAGGTGATGAAGATAAGTTGTTTAGTGATTAGAGCTTTATAGTTCTTTTTTTTTCACATTATATTTAGGCTTTCATAGATTATTATAGGGAGTGATATAGTGTGATCAAGCTTAGTGATGTAAAAGTGGGGGAAGAAGTAAAAGTATGTGGTATGTTGGTTAGTGATGATATTAAGAGAAGATTATATGATATTGGTCTATTACCAGGGACTGTTATTAAGGTTGTTATGCAAAGTCCTTTTGGGGAACCTGTTGCTTATAATGTAAGGGGAAGTATTATTGCAATTAGAAAAGAAGATACAAGTAAGATTTTGGTTGAGGTGAAATAATGGTATATAAGATTGCTTTAGCAGGTAACCCAAATGTAGGGAAGAGTACTATTTTTAATGCTTTAACGGGTCTTCATCAACATACAGGTAATTGGACGGGAAAAACTGTTAGTAATGCTAAAGGAATATATTGTTATAATGGTAATAAATATGAAATTTATGATTTACCTGGTACTTATTCTTTAATTGCTCATTCAAAAGAAGAACTTGTAGCAAGAGATTTTATTTGTTTTGAAGATAGTGATATGACAGTTATTGTATGTGATGCTATTATGTTAGAACGTAATTTGAATTTAATATTGCAGATAATAGAGATCAATCCTAAGGTAATTGTATGTGTTAATTTATTAGATGAAGCTAAGAAGAAGGGAATTAAAGTTGATCTTTTGAAATTAGAGAAGAAACTTGGAGTTAAAGTTGTAGGGACAATGGCTAGGAAGAATGTTGGTTTAGATGAGTTAAAGGATGAGGTAAGTCAGTTAGTAATGGATAATAGTAAGATTAATCATATTTCTATTAATTATGGAAAGATATTAGAAAGAAGTATTGGTAATATTAAAGATTATTTAGATAAATTAAAGATAGGAATTAATACTAGATGGTTAGCTATTAGATTGTTATGTAATGATGAAGAAGTTATTAATTCTTGTCTATATTATTTGAATTTGGATCTTAAAGGGGATAGTAAACTTTTAAAAATATTAAATAGTGAGGTTAAATATTTACATAATAATAAGATAGAACAAAATGATATTAATGAAATATTGGTTAATACTATTTTTGATATATCAAAGATGATTAGTTTGGATGTTGTTTCTTATGATAGTGTTAATTATGATAAAAAAGATCGTAAGATCGATAAAATTTTAACTAATAAATTGACGGGTATACCTATTATGATATTATCTTTACTGGTTATTTTATGGATAACAATTGTAGGTAGTAATTATCCTTCTAGTTTGCTTTATGATTTTTTATTTAGTTTAGAACAGCCTTTATATAATTTACTTGGTTTTTTACCTTCTTTTATTCAAGATATGTTAGTTTTGGGAATGTACAGGACAGTAGCATGGGTTGTATCTGTTATGTTACCTCCAATGGCTATTTTCTTTCCTTTGTTTACTATTTTAGAAGATTTAGGTTATTTACCTCGTATTGCTTTTAATTTGGATAAGTTTTTTAAGAAGTGTTCATCTTGTGGTAAACAGGCATTATGTATGTGTATGGGATTTGGTTGTAATGCTGTTGGGGTAACTGGTAGTAGAATAATTGATTCAAAAAGGGAAAGATTAATTGCTATTTTAACTAATTGTTTTGTTCCTTGTAATGGTCGTTTTCCTATGATTATAGCTATTATTACGATGTTTTTTGTTGGTTTTAATACTGGAATACTTAGTAGTTTAACTAGTGCTTTATTTCTTATTTTAGTAATATTGTTAGGTATTTTTATTACTTTTTTGGTTTCTTATTTTTTATCTAAAACTTTATTGAAAGGAGAGAGTAGTTCTTTTATTTTAGAATTGCCTCCATACAGAAGACCACAGATATTAAAAGTTATAGTAAGAAGTATTATTGATAGAACATTACATATTTTAGGTAGGGCTATTGTAGTTGCTGCACCTTGTGGTATTATTGTTTTTCTTCTTTCTAATATTATGATAGGAGATAATAATATTCTTAGTATTATTGCTAATTTTATAGATCCTATTGCAGATTTATTTGGCCTTGATGGGGTAATTTTACTTGCTTTTATTTTAGGATTTCCAGCGAATGAAATTGTTATACCTATTATGTTAATGATGTATTTGAATACTGGTGTTTTATCCTCTTATGATAGTTTATCTTCTTTAAAGATGATTTTATTAAATAATGGTTGGACTTCACTTACAGCATTATGTGTAATTATTTTCTCTTTACTTCATTTTCCATGTTCTACAACTTGTTTAACAATAAAAAAAGAAACTAATTCTTGGAAATGGGCTATATTAGGATTTATTATTCCTACAGTTTGTGGATTGATTGTTTGTTTTGTTATTACTTCTTTGGTTAGATTATTTGGTTTATTATAATTTACAAAAAATATTTTATATGTTATTATTATTATGTGAAAGAGGTAATAGATGTGAAAAAGTTATTGTCAGTAGTTGTTTCTTGTTATAATGAAGAAGAGGCAATTCCTTATTTTTATGATGAAATTATTAAGACAGCAGATGATATGAAAGATGTTAATTTTGAATTTATTTTTGTGAATGATGGTAGTAAGGATAAAACACTTGATATTTTGAAAGATTTAGCTAAGAAAGATAAAAGGGTTAAATTTGTTTCTTTTTCTAGGAATTTTGGGAAAGAAGCAGCGATGATGGCGGGACTTGAATATGCTAATGGGGATTATGTAACTCTTATGGATGCTGATTTACAAGATCCTCCTAAGCTTTTGCCTGAGATGTATAATTATATTGTTAAAGATGGATATGATTGTGTAGGTACAAGGAGAGTAACAAGAAAAGGTGAACCCCCAATTAGGAGTTTCTTTGCTAGAATGTTTTATAAAATTATTAATAGGATATCTAAAGTAGAAATGGTCGATGGTGCTAGAGATTATCGTCTTATGACTAGACAGATGGTCGATGCTATTTTATCTTTGAAAGAGTATAATCGTTATTCTAAGGGATTATTTAGTTTTGTTGGTTTTAATACTAAATGGATCGAATATGAGAATGTTGAGAGAGTAGCGGGGGAAACAAAATGGTCTTTTTGGAAGTTACTTGTATATGCAATTGAGGGAATTACAGCTTTTTCGACAGTACCTTTAGTTATTTCGGCGATTGTTGGTTTATTATTTTGTCTTATATCTTTTATAATGATTATCTTTATTGTATTTAAAACTTTAATATTTGGTGATCCTACTTCAGGTTGGCCTAGTTTGGCTTGTATTATTTTCTTGGTAAGTGGTGTTCAGTTATTTTCAATTGGGGTATTGGGTCAATATTTGGCTAAGACTTATTTGGAAACTAAAAGAAGACCTGTATATATAATAAAAGAAACAGATAAGGATTTAAAAAAAGATTAGATGATTAACTCAAATTTTATTTTTGAGTTTTTTTAGTTATTTGACTTTTATATAAAAGTGTGTATAATATATGTTACTTACAAAGGGGGATATATAATGGAATATAATAAATTGTATATTGATTATTTATTTAATATTTTTAAGAAGGCTAATGGTTTAAATGATAATGCTAGATATGATGATTATTGGGTCTTTTTTAGGGATTTTTTACTTAGTTATGAAGATGTTAGTAATAAGTATGCTAAGTATTTGGAATATTTGGATATTAATGGTTATGAGGGTAGTATTATGGAATATGGATCTGGGAAGAGTGATACTATTTCTACGACATTAGTTGATGATCATTATCCTGTTATTGTTATTAGTGAAAAGTATGCTAGTACTTTTTCAGGTAGTGGTATTTTAGCTTTTAATGGTAAGATTACTTGTAAGAATGATGATGTTTTTATTAGATATGATAGGGATAATGTTAAAAGGGCTAATGTATCTGATTTTCGTTCGGTTGTATGTCATAGCCCTATTGATTTGATTGGATTAAATGATATTTATTTGTTATTGACACTTGCTTTTAGGAATAGTGATGTTTATATTGGAAGATATGGATATATTACGGATAAGAATTGGCCACAAGTTATAAATGAGATGAAAGAATTAAGACATAAAATTAATTTTATGGCTAGGGATTTAGAAATTATATATAATGAGGATTTTATGGGTAATTATTATTTTTCTAATATTATGGTTAAGAGTAGAAGAAGACATAGATAGTCTTCTTTTTACATATTTTTATTAATTAATATCATAATAATATTGGTGATATTGATGAGTGATGGAAAGAGATATAATTTATTTATCTTGATTAGTACTTTTGCTAGAAATATTGTTGAAGTTTTTTCTTCAGTTATTTTATATGAAATGGGCTATAATGTTAAAGATATTTTGTTATTTTATGTTATTTTATATGGTTTTGGTATTATTGTTAATATTATTAGTATTTATTTGGGAAAGGTAATTAAACAGAAAAATATTTTAATTATTTCTAGTTTGATATATGGATATGCTTTTTATTATTTATATAGTATGGATATTAATTTAACTAATTTGGTTATTTATAGTATTTTACTTTCAATTGGTAGTTATACTTATCATTCTATGAGACATTATTTTGCTCTTAGGGTACTTCCTTGTGATAATAAAAAGGAAATTGGTAGTATTTTGATATGTAGTTATATAGCTATTATTATTTCTTCTTATTTGGGTGGTTATATTACTAGTAATTTAGGTATGGAATTTACTTTAGGTATTGTTATTGTTGTTTCTTTAATTAGTGTTATTCCTATTTTTAAGTTAAATATTAAAGGTAATAATGAAAAAATTGTTTTTGATTATCATGGTATTAAAAAGACAAAAATGGTTTTTTTTATTTTTGAACAATTTAAAGTTATATTTTTATCTATTCAGCCTTTATTTATATATATTTATGCTAAAAGTAGTATGGAATATATTGGTGTTTTTAATGCTCTTTTAGGTGTTTCTTCAGTTATCTTTGTTTATTTTATTAGTCGTAAAGTTAATTTAAAAAAGTTTTTTTTCTTTGGTAATTTGTTATTTTGTTTGGTGTTGATTTTTAAAATTAATATTAATTCTTCTTTAATACTACTTGTTATTGCTTTTTTTGAGGGACTTTTAACTAAGATGTATGAAATTGTTAGTTGTACTAATATTTATAGTAAGGATTATCGGGATATTAATAGTTATTTGATATTAGTGGAATTTATTTTTTGTCTAGTTAGATCTTTAATATGTTTAATTTTTTATTTATTTATTAGTGATATTAAGTTAATGTTATATATTTGTGTTATGGGTATTTTTATAAGTGGGTTTGTTAGATATAAATATAATAGATAAATGTTAGCTTTGTTTACAAGGGAACTAAATGGTTCTTTTTTTTTAAATATATGTAGAATTTTTGGTTATTATTTGTTATAATAGATTTAGTAAATATGGGATGGTATTAAAGAGGTGGTAAAATGAAGAAGAGTTACTTTTTATTTGCTTTATTATTCTTTATTATTTTTAGTGATAATGTTTTGGCAATTAATGCTACAGTTGATGTCGATGATGCTTTATATATACGTAAAGAACCTAGTAGTTATTCTACTAGTTTGGGATCTTTAAAGGGTGGTACTAAGTTAAATGGTGTTGTTATGACTAGTACTAAGGGTAATGGTTGTGTAGGTAATTGGTATTCAGTTACTTATGATGGTATAAGTGGTTATGTATGTGGTGATTATTTGCAAATTGACTCTACTAGTAGTAATGATACAGGTAAAGTTGCTTGTTTTGAAAATGATGATCCTTTAAATATATGGACAGATATTTATAAATCTGGACGTTTAAAACAACTTAGTTGTGATACACAGTTAAATATACTTGAAAGAAATGTTGCAAGTAATAGTCAATGTAGTAATTGGTATTTAGTTGAACATGATGGTACTGTTGGTTATGCTTGTGGTACTTATATTTATAATGACGATGATAATGATAATTCTTCTAGTAGTTCGGATAGTAATGTCGGTAAGAGTACGACAGGGGATAATATCTATGATAAAGATAATTATAGTAGTCCAGTATTGGGGGATGGGACGGTGGCCTGCTACGAAGATAGTAGTGATCTTACTTTAAGAAGTTCTCCTGGTGGTAGTTCTACTGGTAATAAGATTAGTTGTGGTACTCCTGTTAAAATTAATTCTACTAGAGAAGGTAGTGGTACATGTGGTTATTATTATAATATTACTAATGTTAATAATAATCAGTCAGGATGGGTATGTGGATATTATATAAATACTACTAAGTTATCTAGTACAGCACAAAATTATTATAATACGAAAGAGGATTTAGATAAATATTATGATTCTTTAAGATCAAAGGGATTTCCTGATAGTTATCTACCTTATTTAGCGGAAATTCATGCAAGACATCCTAATTGGATATTTAATGCAGAGATTATTGATTTGGATTTTGATGATGTTATATTCTATGAATCTTTTAATGGTCGTAGTTTATTACAAGGTAGTGCTTTTGATGTTAATTATTATTCGATGGATTTGAATACTTATGATATTTTGAATGATAAGTTTTATGATTATGATACGGAAAATGGTTGGTATAATGCATCGACAGAAGCTATTGCGTTTTATATGGATCCTAGAAATTATTTGAATGAGAAATATATTTTTGCCTTTGAGAGTTTACTTTATAATGCTTCACATGATGAAAGTATGGTAAATAAGATTATGAGTAATATGAGTTTTTGGCCTTATGTTTATGATGGTTATTCTAGTACGATATATGCTGATGTTATTAAGGCTAGTAAAGAAGTAGATATTAGTGCAATTCATGTAGCTAGTCGTATTAAACAGGAAATTACGGGTATTTCTACATCTGATCCTAGATTAGGGGGAGAATTTACTTATAATAATAAGAAGTATTCAGGTTATTATAATTTCTTTAATATTAGTGTCTATGGTAGTAATAAGATTGTAAATGGTATGGTTTATGCTATGAATAATGGTTGGAATACTCCTTATAAGGCTGTCTATGGAGGTAGTAGTTTTATAAGAAATGATTATATTGGTGTTAATCAAGATACGGTATATTATGAGAAATTTGATGTATCTACGAATGATGGTCATTATACTCATCAGTATCAACAGAATTTAGCGGTCGCTATGCAAGAGACTAATTCAACGTTTAGTAGTTATATAAGTATTGGTAATTATTTGGATCAAGCTATTGTATTTACGATACCTGTTTATGATAATATGAGTACATATGCTGTTACTTCTCCTAGTTTAGGTAATCCTAATAATTATTTAAAGGATTTGAAAGTTAATGGTAATACGGTAAGTGGTTTTGATTATAGTAAATATGATTATGATATTACTTTACCTGCTGGAACTAAGAGTATTAATGTTGTTGCTTCTAAAATTAATAGTAATGCTAAAGTAAGTGGTGATGGTAATATTACTATCGATAGTGATAATAAGAAAGTTAATATTGTGGTTACTGCTCAAAATGGTAGAACTAGGACTTATACTTTAAATATTACTAGAACAGAAGCTAGTGAAGATGATATTGTCGATATTAGTACTATTATGAACAATAGTGGGGTAAAATATAATGATAAATATATTTTTGGTATTTATGAAAATACTAATATTGATAGTTTAGTTGATAATGTTTTAAAAGTTAGTAATTTAGCTAGTGCTAGTGTTAAAGATAAGAATGGTAAAACTAAGAACGATGGTATTTTTAAGACTGGTGATGTTGTTACTATTAGTAATTCTAAGGATACGGTTAGTTATACTGTTTTGATTTATGGTGATATTAATGGTGATGGTGTAATTGATAAACTTGATTATTTGGCAGTATTAAGACATTATTATAATTATGCTAAATTAAGTGGTGTATATAAAGAGGCTGCTGATGCTAATCATGATGGTAAAGTTGATAAACTTGATTATTTGGCTGTTTTAAGAGATTATTATGGTTATGCTAAAATAAGTCAGTAAGGAGGAAAAAGAATATGAGGAGTTCTAAAATTAGATTTTATATTTTTGGTATAATTTGTTTTATGCTTTTTGGTTTAAATGTAAATGCCGCTAGTATTGGCCTTAAAGCAAGTTCGACTTCTATTACTAAGGGTCAGACAGTAACGGTTACGACGACTATTTCTTCTAATAGTGCCATGGTATCAATCGAAGGTAATTTAATTTGTAGTGGTGCTGGGGTTAATGGTGGAGATGATTTGACTTATGATGATGGGTCTAATAGTCTTTATACTAAATCTTATACTTATACGATGAAAGCTACTTCGACAGGTACTATTACTTGTTCAACATCTGGAGCTAGAATTACGGATATGTCTTCTAATACTTGGATTAATTTAAAAAATACTTCTATTAGTATTCAAGTAAAAGATCCTGTAGTTATACCCCCTAAAGAGTATTCGTCTAATAATTATTTGGAAGAACTTAGTATTGATGGGTTTGAATTAAGTCCTGAATTTGATAAGGATACTTTAGAATATAGTGTCGAAGTACCTAATGATACAGAAAGTGTTATTATTAATGCTACTAAAGAAGATAGTACGGCTTCAGTGAGTGGATCTGGAGAGGTTAGTGTAAGTGAAGGGGCTAATAAGATCGAAGTTAAAGTAACAGCTCAAAATGGAAATGAAAGAGTTTATGTTATTAATGTTAATGTTAAGGAATTAGATCCTATTAATGTTAGTGTCGATGGTAAAGAATATACGGTTATTCAGAAAGATGATGTATTAGAGGCTCCTTTAGGATATGAAAAGACTACTGTTAAAATTGATGATAAGGATGTTTTAGCTTATACTAATGATAAGACTAAATATACTTTAGTTGGTTTAAAAGATGAAGATGGTAATAGTGCTTGGTATATATATGATGAAAATGATAATAGTTATAAACCTTATTTATTCTATAATTTTAATGGTGTTAGTTTGATTATTGAAGATATGCCTAAAAATCTTATTCCAGATGGTTTTATTAAGTCTTCATTTGAATATAATGATGAGAGAATTGAGGGATATAAATATAAGAGTGATAGTCAGTTTTATCTTATTTATGGTATGAATAGTGAAACGGGCGAAGAGGGACTTTATATGTTTGATAAAAAAGAGGGTACACTTCAAAGATTTAATGATGAAATTTCTGATATTTATAAAGATAAAGCTGATTTATATTTTATGATATTAATGATAGTTTTATCAGTTATAGGTATTGGTATAGTTGCATTTGCAGTATTAATGATTATTAAGACAAAGAAAGGTAAAAAGAATAAAATTAGATTTTAAGCATATTATATAGTGTCATTATGATTAATGATATGAATGGGTTCAAGGTTTTGAATTCATTCTTTTTTTATAATTTGACAAATGTTTGTTTTTTTGCTATAATTTATTCTTGCCACGAAAGAGAGGAGGGTGTTTATGACTGATAGTTTTTATGTTCCAATTAGAACTTTTATGTTTAATAATAGGTTTTTAATAACCGTTGGTAAACCTGTTTTAGTTAATGATACTTTAGTAGGATATACTGATTTGCATGTTGTATCACATGAAGAATATCATGCTAAATACCGTTCTATTAGTAAGAAAAGAATAAGATAAAATTATATATATTTAAGGAGGGTTAGAATATGGATTATAGTAATGAATTTATTGTACCATGTGATGTTATAAATAAAGATAATAATATTTTTATAACTATTGGTGCTGTTAATTTTACTCCAGATGGTATGATTAAAGATGTTATGCCTATAGAAACTTTACCATTAGATGAATATCATAAAAAATATCGTCCTATTGGAGTAAAAGTTAGAAGTAAAAAAAGATTAAGTTAATTTGATATAAAAGGAAGAAAAATGTCTTTCTTTTTTTATTATTATTTGATATAATTAGATTGTATCATTTTAGGGAGAGTCGATATTATGAAAAAAATTTATACAAGTATCGATATTGGATCTGACACAATTAAGATTGTGGTTGGTGAATCATTTAATGGTAATGTTAATGTATTAGCTTCCAAAACAGTTAAGTCAAAGGGTGTTAGGAAAGGGTTAATTACTGATCCTAATTTAGCTATTACGGCAGTTAAAGATGGAATACTGGGTATTAATGATATGCTTGGAATTAATATTAAAAAAGTTATTGCTACTGTACCTAGTTATAATGCTAAGTTTATGTATGTAACGGGTGCTGTTAATATTACTAGTTCTGATGGTTTTGTTACTAATGATGATGTTAATCGAGTAATTAAAGATTCAATATATAGTAAGATAGCACAAGAATATGAATTAGTTACGGTTATTCCTACTTCTTTTTTAGTAGATAATGAGGAAGTTAGTTCAAAACCTGTTGGAATGCAAGGCAAGAAATTAGAAATTAAGGGTATTATGATAACGACTCCTAAAAAGAATATATACTCTGTTATTAATGTTTTAGAGGGGGCAGGATTAGAAGTTGTCGATATTGCTTTATCAGGATTAGGAGATTATTTTGAAGTACATAATGCTAATATTGATAAAAAAGTTGGTGCAATTATTAATATTGGACATGAAACAACAACTGTTTCTGTTTTTAATCATGGTAAATTAATGAATACAGATGTTATTCAACTTGGAGGATATAATGTAGAAAAAGATATAGCTTATATATTTGGAGTTAATGTTTTTGATGCAAGAATTTTAAAAGAAAGATTTGCAAGTTCTCATAAAAGATTTAGTCAACTTAATGATACATATGAAATTACTAATAATGCTAATGAAAAGATTAAATTAAATCAATTAGAAGTTACAGAAGTAGTTATGAGTAGAATGGCTCAAATATTAAAAATGGCTAAAAAGCAAATTTTACTCTTAACAAAACATGATATTGGTTATATAATTATTACAGGGGGACTTACAGAAATTAAATCTTTTAAGAATTTAGTCTTTGAAATATTAGGAAAAGATGTTATAATATTTACTGAAGAAACTTTAGGTGTTAGAGATAATATGTATACAACATCTTTAGGTTTAATAAAATATTTTTGTGATAAGATGGAATCAAGGGGAAGAAGTTATTCGATGGTTGATGAAGTGGATGTAGAGTCTTTGATTACTCCTTTTATGGATAAGAACAAAAAAGATAACACGACAATTACAAAGATATTAGGTAATTTTACTAAAAGTATTAAGGAGGAAAAGTAATGAATAATATGTTTGGTTTGGAAATGGATCAATTGGCAAAAATTAAAGTTATAGGTGTTGGTGGTGGCGGCTGTAATGCTGTTAATAGAATGATTGAATCTGGACTTAAAGGCGTTGATTTCATTGTTGCTAATACTGATTTACAAGTTTTAAATAATTCTTTGGCCCCAATTAAATTGCAAATTGGAAGTGAACTTACTGATGGTTTAGGAGCGGGGGCTAATCCTGAAATAGGTAGAGAGGCTGCTTTAGAGAGTAAAGCAGAAATAGAAGAAGCTTTAAAGGGTGCCGATATGGTATTTGTTACTTGTGGTATGGGCGGTGGAACTGGTACAGGAGCTAGTCCTGTTATTGCTGAAATTGCTCAAGACCTTGGGGCTCTTACAGTTGGTATTGTTACAAAGCCATTTAGTTTTGAAGGTAAGAAAAGAATGGAACAAGCTATTAATGGACTCGATGAATTAAGAAAACATGTAGATACTTTAATTGTTATTCCAAATGATCGTTTAAGAGAAATTATCGATAAAGCAACACCTATGCTAGAAGCATTTAGAGAAGTTGATAATATTATACAACGTGGTGTTCAATCTCTTTCTGATTTAATTGCTGTTGCTGGTTTGGTTAATCTAGATTTTGCTGATGTAAAGGCCGTTATGAAGGATAGAGGAAATGCATTAATTGGTATTGGTGTAGGTTCTGGAGAAGGTAGAGCTGTCGAGGCTGCTAAACAAGCTGTTTCTTCACCACTTCTTGAAACATCAATTAATGGTGCAACTGATGCAATTATTAATGTAACTGGTGGTTCTTCACTTACTTTGTTTGAAGTAGAAGAAGCGGCAGAAATAATTAGGACAGCTGCGAATACGGATATTAATACAATATTTGGTGCTGTTATTAATGAAAATTTGAATGATGAAGTTATAGTAACAGTTATTGCTACAGGTTTTGAACAACCAAGCGAACCATTATATCATAGCTTTAATTCTACTAGAAGAGAAGATATGTTTAATGATGATGATATGGATACGGATTTAGATATTCCTCCATTTTTAAGAGATAGAGATAATTATTAATAAAAAGAATAGAAAGGTAGGTGTCTCCCTCATGAATAAAGTAAATTATAATATGTTAACTACAATGATACTAGGGGGGGGGTATAAATTAACTATCTTATATAATATAAGTAATCATAACTACAAGAGTAGGTTTAGTTAGTCTAGACTTATTTCTTGTAGTTTTTTATTTTTACTACATATTCGTTGTATAATTATAAATTATTTGTTATAATTTAATTAGGATAAAATATGACATATTTTTTATATATAATAAGTTATATT
>CALVUN010000022.1 GCA_944363595.1 uncultured Bacilli bacterium | reverse complement strand
ATAGATAAATAGGTCTATCTTTTTTTTACACTATTTCTATAATACACTATTTTTGAAAAAAATATAAGACTTTTATTTTTATAAAATTATGAGATAATAAAAAAAAGGACTGGTGATTTATATGGCTCAAGGAAGAGTTAATGACTTTTATAAACAATATGAAGAATTGGTAATTAAATTTGAAAACCAAGAAAAATTGTTAAAAGAAACCAATGAACTTGTTAAATCACTAAATAAAACAATTGAAAATTTAAACAAAACAATTGCCCAATTAAAAACAATTAATGAAGAACAAGCACAAGAGATATTGAGATTAAAATCTAAAAATAATAAAGATAGTTCTAATTCATCAAAGCCATCAGGAACTAATGGATATAAAAAAGTAATTACAAACAGACGTGAAAAGTCCAATAACAATAAAGGTGGACAAAAAGGACATAAACCGCATTCACTAAATAATAAATTAGAACAATTTATTAATTCAGGTAATGTTCTAGAAGAAATAATAGAAATAAATAAAAATGAAGACAATAAAAATAAGAGATATATAGAAAAAGTTGTTATTGATATAAAAATAACAAAACATATTAAGAGATATAGATATTATCCATATAAAGATGGAAAATACTATATTCCAAAATGTCATAATCAATACGTTCAATATGGGAATAATGTAAAAACTATATCTATTAATTTAATGAATAATTTATATAATTCAACAGATGGTATTGTTAGATTTATAAGTGATATTACAAATAAAGGTATAACTTTATCAAAAGGTACTTTAATAAATTGGAATAATGAATTATCTGAGAAACTATTACCAGAAATTTCTAATATTGAAGAAAAATTATTAGATTCATATTTTATAAATCATGATGAATCACAAATAAAAATAAATGGAAAAGGATATAATGTTCTTTGTGCTTGTAATAAAGAACATGTTAGATTATGGTCTAGTAAAAATAAAAGTCAAGAAGCAATAGATAATATTGGTTTTTTACCTAAGTATCATGGAATTATAGTGAAAGATGGTACAGAATTATATAATAAATATGGATGCTTTTTATCTCAATGTATTTCTCATATTCAAAGATATTTAAAAGGTATTTATGACTTTGTTAATCATAAAGCACCAAAAAAATTATCTAATTTTTTTACTAAATATAACGACAAAAGAAATGAATATTTAGAAAATGGTATTGAATCATTTACTGAAGAAGAATATGAAAAAATTATAAGTGAATATGATGAAATATTAAATGAATGGGAAAAAGAAATACAAGAAGATAAATCTAATTATTTATTTGATGATGAATTAAAGTTATATACTAGATTAAAATATGATAATAAAAAAATGGATAATAGGATACGTGGAGATAGAGACGAAGTATTATATTTCATTAAAGATTTTAAAGTACCATCAACAAATAATAATGCTGAGTCTTCACTAAGAGGTGTTAAGATTAAACAAAAAATTGGTAAATTTAGAAATGTAGAAGGAACAGATAGTTATCTAAATATCAAAAGTTGCATCTTAACTTATAAAAAACAAAACATAGATGTATTTAATGCAATTAAATCTGCCTTTAATAATAAGGTTATTATTGCATAATAAAAAGTGAGAAAAACTCACTTATTTTCTAGTGCCTTGACTGAACTGTAACCTTTATTCCAATGAAAATACTTTATATTTTAAAATAGTTTTTTCATTTCTATGAAAAAAATTGTATTTTATCAAAAAAAAGAGTATAATAATTAAAAAAGGAGGAATATTATGCAAATAATAAATAGAGACCAATATTTATCTATTTTAAAAGATTTTAAAGATCAACAAATTATCAAAGTAATCACAGGAGTAAGAAGATGTGGTAAATCTACATTATTTGAAATATACAAAAATTATTTAAATAAAATTGGTATTGAAAATAATCAAATTATATCAATTAATTTTGAAGATGCAGATTATGAAAAATTACAAGATAGAAAAAAACTATATACATATATAAAAAGTAAATTAGTTAAAGGGAAAAAAACATATATATTTTTAGATGAAATACAAAACGTAAATGAATTTGAAAAACTTGTAGATAGTTTATATATTAACAAAGATATAGATTTATATATAACCGGTTCCAATGCCTTTTTATTATCAGGAGAATTAGCTACATTACTAACAGGAAGATATATAGAAATAAAAATGCTACCACTGTCATTTAAAGAATATCTAGAAGCATTTTCTGATAAAACAGACTTAAACAGAAAATTTAGAAATTATCTAAGATATAGTTCATTTCCCCAAGCAATAGAAATATACAAAATAAATCCTAATAATATTAATTTATTTTTAGATAGTATATATAATACCATACTTTTTAAAGACGTTATGCAAAGAAAAAATATAACAGATAAAAATATTTTAGAAAGAGTAACTAAATATTTATATGATAATATTGGCAACAGAACAAGTATAAAAAAAATAAGTGACAATATAGAAGGTATAAATATAAAAATATCTTATAATACTATATCAAATTATATAGATTGTTTAATAGATAGTTATTTAATATATAAAGTACAAAGATATGATATAAAAGGTAAAGAATATTTAAAAACACAAGAAAAATATTATGCAGTAGATATAGGCCTAAGATATCATATACTAGGACAAACTTCTAATAGAGATATGGGACATATACTAGAAAACATTGTATATCTTGAATTATTAAGAAGAGGTTATAAAGTATATATAGGAAAATATGATGAATTAGAAATAGACTTTGTTGCCAAAAAACCTGAAAATACAATATATTATCAAGTTGCATTAACAACTAGAACTAATAATGAAAAAGATAATAATATTATTAATAGAGAATTAAAACCTTTACAAAAAATAAATGATAATTATCCTAAATATATATTAACTTTAGATGATGATTTAGATGCCGACTATGATGGAATAAAAAAAATAAATGTCTTAGATTGGTTATTAAATGATAAAGAATAACAAATTCACCAAAAATTGCACAACAACAAAAAAAAGATGGAATATATGTTTTACCAATAACAGTATTAAAGCCATAATAAACAATTAAATTATCATAATAAAAAAAGCTATTTACAAGTAGCTTTTTTTAAACATTAAATCTAAAATGACAAATATCTCCATCTTGCATTACATAATCTTTACCCTCAAGTCTTACTTTTCCATTTTCTCTTGCCTTAAGTTCACTTCCTGAACTAATCAAATCATCATAACTAATAACTTCCGCTCTTATAAAACCTTTTTCAAAATCAGAATGAATAATACCAGCACAAGCAGGAGCTTTCATACCCTTTTTAAAAGTCCAAGCTCTAACTTCATCACTACCAACAGTAAAATAAGTAGCAAGTCCAAGTAATGAATAAGTTTTCTTAATAAGTTGATCAAGTCCACTCTCTTCTATTTCAAGTTCACTTAAAAAAATTTCTTTTTCATCATCATTAAGTTCTGCAAGTTCACTTTCAATTTTAGCACATATCATTACAACTTCACTATTTTCATTTTTAGCATAATCCCTAACCATATCAACATAATTATTACCTTTATTATGAATATCAATTTCTTTAACATTAGCAACATAAATAATAGGTTTTTGCGTAATTAACTTAAATCCTCTTAAAATTTTCTCTTCATCATCATCAAATTCCAATTTTCTAGCGGGAATACCACTTTCTAAATTATCCTTAAGTCTCTTAAGCAAATTAAGTTCTTTTAAATCATCCTTATTCTTAGTCGTAAGAGCTTTCTTTTCAATTTTACCAATCCTATTATCAATAATTTCCAAATCAGACATAATAAGTTCAACATTAATAACTTCAATATCTCTAATAGGATCAACATTACCATCAACATGAATAATATTCTCATCATCAAAGCATCTTACAACTTCTACAACAGCATCAACCTCTCTAATATGTGATAAAAACTTATTACCAAGACCCTCACCCTTACTAGCACCTTTTACCAAACCAGCAATATCAGTAAATTCATACGTCGTAGGAATACATCTTTCAGGCATATACATTTCTTCTAAAACACTAACTCTCTTATCAGGTACCGTAACAATACCAACATTAGGATCAATAGTAGCAAAAGGATAATTAGCGGCCAATATATTCTTTTTCGTAATAGCATTAAATAAAGTAGACTTACCAACATTAGGTAAACCAACAATTCCTGCTGTTAAAGCCATTTAAATCACTCTCTTTCTAACTTTTTTACTATTAACATATCTATAATATAATTTTAACAAATCATCAAGTTCCAAATACTTACTAACACAATCCCTCTCTATCATTTCTTCTAAAGGCCTAATATTATCTAATCCAATCTCGCCTATATTAACTTTATCAACAGTATGATAAATATCCCCAGAATCAATATTTTGATAAGCAATACCAATTCTCATATTATCAGGTACTCTTCTAAATAACTTCTCCCCTATAAAAGAATAACCATCCTCTAATTTAACATAACAATCAGCTAAATATACACAATCAAGACAAATAATATTATTACCTTTTATCATTTCAAACTCCTTTTCCTCTTATAAGTACCATCATTTACTTTATTAGATAAAAATCTAATCCTATCTTCATTAATCAAACCCGAAATCAACTCTTTATCAGTCAAATAACCAGATGTCAAAATACATTCCATATTTCTAATATAAAATACATTATCTAAAAAATGACCAACATTACCATCTAAAAACTCTTTATTAGAAAATAAATCATAATACTTATCATCTCTTTTAATCAAAAGTAAAACATCCGAATATAAAAGAAGATCAATTAAATTATCATTTCTACTAATTGAAAAAACTTCCGCCATAAAAATATCCCTAACATTATACATTTTCAAAATCAACTCATACCCTTTCTAAATACCCATTCTTATTCTATAACATAACTCCAACACCTGGTCCAATTGGAATACCAATAATATAAAAACCAATTATAATTAACAACCATAAAATTGAAAACCCAATTGTATATGGAACCATTAATGACATAGCATCAGTAATAGTAACTGTCTTTTTCTTATTATTAGCATAAATTTGCAAAAATCCAATTAAAATAACAAAATAAGTAAACAAAGGACTAATACCTTTAACTGCTGAATCACCCGCTCTAAAAACAGCTTGAGCAAACTCTGGTGATAAAGAACTTTGCATAAACATTGGCACTACGATTGGAGCCATAATTGCCCACTTAGTAGAAGCAGCAGGCACAAAGAATGAAGAAACAACGACAATAATAAAAGTTACAATAACTAATAATAATCCCGTTAAATTCAAATTAGATAAAAGTTCTGTAAAAGTAGCTACTAAAAATACACCAATATTTGTCTCTCTAAATATCATACAAAACTGTGCTGCAAAGAAAATAAGTACTAATATTGAAGAAATATCTTTAAGATAATAATTCATACCATCTACTAAATCTCTATTACTCTTAATTGTCTTAACTCTAAGTCCATATACCAAACCAGCAAGTAATAACAAACATCCTGCAATAAAGACAACACCCTGATTAAAATAAGAACCACTACCAAATAACTGATTAACATATCCAGAAGCACTTAAATCAAGTAATAATCCCGAAAAAGGCAAACCAGGTATAAGACAATAAGCCAAAATAAGAACAATAAAAATAACAGCAAGAATAGCAATAATAACACCTTTCTTCTCCTTAATAGTAATTGTCTCTTTTATATCATCCTCTTCAGTAAAAGTATATTTACCTAACTTCAAAATAATAAATCTCTCAGTTATAAAAGTACCCAAATAAGCTAACAATAAAGTACTAACAATCATAAAAAACAAATTACCACTAGAATTAATAGTATAAGTTTGATCCAAAACAGAAGTTGCCATTCTAGTATACTCAAGCAAAGTACTATCAAGACCATTCATAATAACATTAGCGCCATATCCAAAAGTAACTCCCGCAAAAGCAGCACATATACCTGCCGAAGGATGTCTTCCCAAATTTTTAAATAAAATAGCACTAAGTGGTATCAAAATAACATAGCCAACTTCTAAAAACATAGAAGATATAATACCAAGTAATACAATAATAAAAGTAATAAGTTTTCTAGGAATTCTACTATCCGCTATCATCTTAAATAACGAATTAAGAAAACCAGATTTATAAGCAACACCTACTCCTAATAAACCAACTATCAAATTACCTAAAGGAGCAAAAGTAATAAAATTACTAATCATATTACTAATTAAATATTGAATACCCGTTCTATTAAATAAACTATTAATATGAACAACTTGATTTTCCAAATCTCCCGTTCTAACATTAACATTATAATAACTAGTCTCTATATTTAAAATATTACCAACACTACTAACAACCATAACTAATATAGTTAAAATTAAAAAAACTAATGCTGGATGAATTCTAAGTTCTTTCTTCTGTTTCACTCACTAATCACCCTTTTCATCTTTTTATCAAATTCAATCCTAGGCAACATAATAAAACGTCCACACTCTAAACATTTTATTTTAATATCTGCACCCATTCTTACTACTTCCCATTTATTAGTACCACAAGGATGATTCTTTTTCATCATTACAATACTACCCAGTTTATAATTTTTATCCATATAACCACCAAACTAAGTATAACATATTTTACAATAATTTACCATATCGAAAATAAGTATTTATAAATTATAATAAAAAATTACAGTTAACTTACAATAAGTCAACTGTAACCTTTCCATTTGGGGTTATTTATACTTTTTAACCAAAAAAATTTCACGGTTAACTCGCCAGCGAGTTAACCGTGATCCTAGAAACATACATTTGCTTATCAGGCACTTCGTAGCCCGAAAGGGTTTTCGGGCTACATTTCAAGATTTGAGATACAACACTAGTTTACTATTCTACCGTATACGGATCATTCAAAGTTCCACTACCGGACATCTGTACGCTAGATGTGAGAGAAACCACGGGCCGCACGCCGCGATGACTAAACTATAGCTAAAGAAGGAGAAGACGGGCTCATACTCCAGTAATAATCTCCAGAGTATAAATAATATTCATAGTTACTAGGAAAGTCATAAGTGTAACCTCCAGCCGCAACAATTTCATCTAGTGTTATTAGTCCTACTGGATATATTAATGCTCCATTTCCTAAAGTAGTATCACTTACTGTAAATGCATCATTTTTTTGACTACATGTCATTTTTATTTGATTTACTTCTGATGGATTACCTGTTGATGAATCAATTACCCTACTTGATGGTTGATAAACAGTCAAATTACTTCCAAATCCATAATTACCAGTTCCACCCATTGTTTGTGATAATTCTTCATCAATTGATCGATCATTACAATAAATTACATCGGCAATTTTATCGCTATATCCTTGATCTACAATGTTTGTTTTATACCAACTATCTACATATGTTTTTATAGTACTACTATATGTATTTGTTGTTGCTTGTTCATATGATGTTGTTTTTGTACTTCCTGAACAACTTCCTGAACTACATTGATTATCAATTCCCATCATATAACCTACATATGCATTATCTCCATATGTATAATTATATGCACTACCTCCAATATATCTATCATAGCTTTCTTCCCCATTTTCATGAGGTTCTGTTCCATCATAGATCATTCTGATACTTCCATCACCATTTATTCTTATTATTCTCCAGTAGTAATTTGCAAATTTTACATAATTATTTTCTACTGCTCCTCTAAAATAATATGTTGTGCCATAATCATCTTCTGTTTCCCAGATACCTTCAT
>CALVUN010000021.1 GCA_944363595.1 uncultured Bacilli bacterium | reverse complement strand
TCTTTAGGGTATAGAATAAAATCTAAAATTGCTACTAATTTTAGAAAATGGGCAACCGAAAGATTAAAAGAGTATATGATTAAAGGTTTTACTATGGATGATGAAAGACTTAAAGGAAATGGTGGGGGTAATTATTGGAAGGAATTACTTGCTAGAATTAAAGATATAAGATCATCTGAAAAAGTATTATATAGACAAGTTCTTGATTTATATGCAACTGCGGTAGACTATGATCCGAAAGATAGTAAGTCAATTGAGTTTTTTAAAATTGTACAGAATAAATTGCATTATGCAGTACACGGACATACTGCTTCAGAAGTAATCTATGAAAGAGCTAATGCTGAAAAACTTTTTATGTGATTGACAACATTTAAAGGAGAAATCCCTGTGTTACAAGACGTTGTAATTGCAAAAAATTATTTAACAGAAGAAGAACTAAAAGTTTTAAATAATTTAGTATCAGGATATTTTGATTTTGCAGAAATACAGGCTATTAGGCATAAGCCAATGTATATGGAAGATTATATTAGGCAATTAGATACAATCCTTTCTAGTACTGGTGAAAAAATACTTGTTGGATCAGGTACAGTTAGTCATAAAATAGCGATAGAAAAAGCAAAAAATGAATATAAAAAATATCAAGTAAAAACGATAAGTCCTGTGGAAAAAGCATATTTTTAAACTTTAAAAGAAATAAGTAATAAAATAGATGATAAAGTAAAGAGTGAATAGAGTATATCAGATAGATATACTCTATTTTTGTATGTAAATCATAGATAAGGAGAGATACAATGATTAGTATAAGAAAAAGAGGAAAAGTATATCAATATTGTTTTGAGGCTGGAAAAGTCAATGGTAAAAAAAAGCAAATAACAAAATGTGGTTTTAGAACTAAAAATGAAGCATTTGTTGCTGGGCAAAAAGCATATGATGAATTTATTAATGGTGAAAGTACTACAGAATGTAATATGTTATATTCTGATTATTTAGATTATTGGATGAAAGAGTATTTTGAAATAAATTATAAGTATTCAACATCTAAAAGATATAAAGAATCGTTTGATAAGATAAAGGAAGAATTGGGTTGTTACAAATTATCTAAATTGACACCTTTTATTCTTAATCAGGCATTATTAAAATTATATCAAACATCAACTACAAAAGAAGCATTAAGAAATTATCAAAAAGTTATCAAGAGTTCATTAAGAGATGTAACATATTATTTTGGATTTATAAAAAATAATCCTGCAAGTGATTTAAAAATACCTAGAGTATTATCATTTGAATTTAAAAAAAAAACGAAGAAGGTCACATCTATACTAATGAAGAAATAAAAATAATCCTAAATAGATTTAAAAATAATAAAGTATTTATATGTGCTTTTCTCGCTGCTTGTTATACAGGGATGAGAACAGGAGAAGTTTTTGCATTGACTTGGGATGATATAGATTTTAATAATAGAATTATTAAAATAAGCAAAATTGTTTATGCAAAAGATAAAGAAGAAAATGGCAGATGGTATCTAGGGACAACTAAAACAGTAGATAGTCAAAGAGAAGTTTATATTTGTGATACTTTATATTCAGCATTGTCAGATTATAAAAAAATGCAAAACAAATATAAGAAAAAATATGGCAAAAATTATAAGCGATATATTTTAGAAGAAATAAAGAATAAATATGGTAAGTTAGTAGAATATAAGATTATAGAAAATAATTCTAAACGTAACAAAATTGAAATGGTATTTACAAGAAATGATGGAACATATTCAGGAACGGATGTGATTAGATATTCATTTAAAATAATTCATTGCGAGTTAGATATAAAATGTAGATTTTATGATTTAAGAGGTAGTTTTGCAACTAAAGCATTAAGAAGTGGAATTGAAATAAAAGATATTTCAAGAATACTAGGACATAGCAAAATAGAAACAACAGAGAATTATTATATAATTAGTAGTATTGATAATTTAAAAACAGTTTGTGAATTTATTGAGAAAGAAATTGATATAAAAATTATGGATTAATTTTATTAGATTCGTTGTGAAATAAGTTTTAAAATAGTATAATATAATTAACAAATTTTTAATGAATTAATCCTAAGGAGGTGCAAAAATGAATGATAAATTAATAGGAAATGAAAAAAATATTTTATTTTATAATGATGAAGATGGTAATGTAAAGGTTGAAGTATTACTTAAAAATGAAGATGTATGATTAAATGCCAAAGCATTAACAACTTTATTTAGTATAGATAGAACCGGAATTGTTAGGCATATCAATAATATTTATAAAGATGAAGAATTAGATAAAAATAGCACATGTGCAAAAATTGCACATATGGGTAATGATGGTAAACAAACCTATAATACAAAATATTATAATCTTGATATGATTATTTCTATAGGATTTAGAGTAAATTCTAAAAAAGCAATTAAATTTAGAACTTGGGCAAATAAAATAATTAAAGATTATATGGTACAAGGATTTTCTTTAAATGATGAAAGACTTATGAAAGCTAAAAAGTCTGATCAAGAATATTTCAAAAGATTACTTGAAAGAATTAAATTAATTCGTACAAGTGAAAGAATGTTCTATCAAAAAATTACGGACATATTTGCAGAGTGTTCTATAGATTACGATAAAAATAGTGATACAGCAGTAACTTTTTATAAAACCATTCAAAATAAGTTTCACTATGCTATTACAGGTCAAACTGCTGCTTAAATCGTTTATAATAGAGTTGTTTACAAAATGTAAGGATGTGAAAACATGAAGATATTTGTTTATTTAGATGAAAGCGGATCAATACATAAAAATAGTCCTACAAAATATTTTGCAGTAGGCGGATATTTTACTTTTGCAAAAGATAAAAATAAAGTCACTTCAAAGTATAAAAAGATTAATAAAAAAATGAAAGAAGAAAAAAGTATTTCATTAGATAAAGAAATAAAATCTTATGATATGAGTGATGACGAAAAAATAAATATTTTTAATGAAATTCAAGATATAGATACTTTTTATGGAACAGTAAAAGTATTTGATAAGAATCAAATGAGAAAAGAAGTTGTTGAATCTAATATATTTTTTAACTATGCAGTTAAATTAATTTTTAAAGATTGTATTATTTCGTTAATGAATTTAAATCAGATAAGCGAAAATATTGAGTTTATAATAAGTATAGATAATAGAAATATTAGGGTTGGAGATTTAAATAACCTAGAAACATATTTAAAAACAGAGTTTTGTTTAAGTAATTTTGATTTTAAAGTAACTTACTACGATTCGGCGTTTAATTATGGAATACAATTAGCTGATTTAATTGTTAATACATTTTATAATTCATATAAGAATAGAAAAATTGTAGAAAGAGTATTGCCTAGCTTAAAGGGAAAGAATTTTAGAGTTAGTTTATTTCCTGGTAGAAAAATTAAGGGTAGAATTGAAAAAATTGAATATAATATTAATGAGAACAATTGACATTTGCCATGGCTTGTGTTAAAATGTTCTTACAAGACCTGAGGTAGGTAGCTAAAAGCTAAGCGTATGTTAAGTACGCTGCCCCTTAGGCATTTTTTTTGTTTTTTAATTAAAAACTATTACATAAATTTTAAATTATAATAACATATATACCAATAAATTTAATTGTGAGGCGATTATATGGCGAATATTTCGTATTACTTATATTTAGATTTACTTTCAAGAGAGTGAGTGGTTTTCACTCTCTTTTTTGTAGGAGGGTGGTGTTAGAAAGATACTAAGAAGTATATGGGATAAATTTAAAAGTAACGGCTATGATATTTTAAAAAGATAAAGACTTAAAGATTTTATAAAAAAATATAGTAAAAAGGATGAAAAAACTAGATAATTTTAAGTATGTAAATTCTTAAAAAAAAAGACTAGTTTTTTTGCTTTCTAAAACTAAATTTCACTTAACAACAAACTTTAAAATTAAAGTAAAACTTTTAAAATAATTGACACCCATATTTATTAGGTTGACAATTAAAAACTTTATCTCTATAATTTTATTATAAGAAATAAAAGAGGTGTAACATGAAATATATAAAATACATATTTTTAATAATATTATTACTACCAATTCAAGTAAGTGCTAAAGAAAAAGACCCCGATATTCCCAAATTATATTCACAAAATGCTATTTTATATAATATGACAACTAATGAAATACTCTATGAACAAAATCCTGATGAACAAGTAGCAATAGCCAGTCTTACCAAAATAATGACAACCATTGTAGCCATTGAAAACATCGACGACATTAAAGAAACAATAACAATTCCCGAACAAGGATTAGCAGGACTAAAAGAAGCCAATGCCTCAGTCGCGGGTTTTAAATTAAATGATAAAGTAACATATGAAGACTTATTATATGCAGCTCTCCTCCCATCAGGAGCAGACGCAACTCAAACCCTAGCCTATTACATCGCAGGTAATAACGAAAATTTTGTCAAGTTAATGAATGATAAAGCTCAAAAATTAGAATTAAAAAATACTCATTTCTCCGATCCAACCGGATTAGATGATGAAAACAATTACTCTACCGTTCGCGATGTCAGTACAATTTTAAAATATGCCTTAAAAAACCAAACATTTAAAACTATATTTACTACCCAAGAATATACCACAAGCAATAATATTAACCTAAAAAGTACACTCTATACTAACACTCATAATTACAATTTAGATAATAAATACATATATGGAAGTAAAACAGGATTCACTGATATTGCCGGTTTTTGCCTTGCTACTATTGCCAAAAATGATAACACAGAATTTCTCTTAGTAACAACAAATGCACCATATGAAACAAGATATCCATACCACTTTATTGATGCAATTAATCTATATAACTACTATACCGATAACTATTACTATTTAAACCTTTTAGATGAAAATCAAAGCATTATTTCTTTAAATACCAAATATAGTAAAGAAAAAAAATATAATTATCAACAGGCAGAAACAACATCCATCTATGTAAAAAATAATATTACCAAAGAAAATTTAGAATATAATTATGATGGTTTAAAAACCATAACCCCATTTACCAAACAAGGACAAGTTGGTTCACTTACAATTACTTTAGATAATGAAGACTTAACAACCATACCAATCATTTATAATGGTACATTATCATTATCTATCCTATCTCTAATTACTGAAAATATATCCTATATAATTGGAGCAATTATCATATTAATAATTATATTCATCTTAATAATAAAAAAGAAAAAAAGAAAAAGAAAAAGTAGATAAAACGAAAAGTTGTAATCTACTTTTTTTAAAACAAAACTTTTTCTGATTTATATTGCTTAATAATACAATATATAATAATAGCAATATAAATAACAGTTGAAACAAACATTAAAATAATATCAATATAATTAATAATACCATTACTAATATCATTAAATACAAGTGAAAAATTCAAGAAAGGAATAATTGACAAAATCAAAGATGATTTAATTCCCACCATAAATGCAATCATTCCAGGAAAGAAAGCAACAAACGTAAGAGGTGTAAGTGCACTTTGTGCTTCCTTAAACGTCTTACACATACTAGCAATAGCAATACATAGTCCACTTATAAAAATTGAATAAGCAATAATTACCACAATACTCATTATAATACTAAGCACTGATATAGAAATAGGAGCAGTTTCATAAATAGTAAAATAATTATTAGCAATTTCAAAAGATATTAAAGACAAAAGTAAACTAAGTACCCCTGTAATAATTGAAGAAATAGTAACACCAAGTAACTTACCTATAATAATATCCCTACTCTTAATTGGAAAAGTAAGTAAAGTTTCTAAAGTACCTCTTTCCTTTTCTCCCGCTGTAGTATCAGTTGCAGGATAAGTAGCGGATACCGTTATTGCCATCATAATAAATAAAAATGCGTAGCCGACAATATACATAGAATAAAAATTATTTTCTCCCAAATCATTAACATCTAAAGTAATAATATTCAAAATATAATCAGCATCATCACCATTACTAGTTAAAACATCTCTCTGTAATAAAGTCTTATAATTAGCATAATAACTCTCCATTAATGAAATAGCATAACTACCACTTTCACTACCAACATTAGTATTAAGAATATAATTATTATCATCTTTAGTTACATACAAATAAATATCACTATTATCAAGTTGTTTCCTAAGTTCATCTTCATTACCAAACGAAGTTTCAATACCCATATCATCTATTAAAGACTTTTCCATTTCCGTAAGTTCATAAGCAAAACCAATCTTATTATAATCATTACCACTTTTACTCATTTGACTCTGAAATAATGCCGACATACCTAAAATTAAAATAGGTATCATAATAGGAATAATTAACATCATCGATAAAGATTTCTTATCTCTAAATATCTCTCTAATTTCTTTCTTTAAAATATTAAAAACATTATTCTTCATTAGTATCACCCTCTATCAAAACAAAAAACGCATCTCTTAAATTACTTGTTTTAGTATCCCTTCTAATCTCATCAGGTGTACCTTCTTTAATAATATTACCATGATTAATCATAATAACCCTATCACAAATATTTTCTGCTTCCTCCATATAATGTGTTGAATATAGAACACACTTTCCCTTTTTCTTTTCACTTTTCATAAAATTCAAAATAATCTGACTAGAAATAATATCCAAACCACTTGTAGCCTCATCCAAAATATAATATTTAGGATCATGAATTAAACACCTAGCAATATTTACTCTTTGTGTCTGTCCTGTCGACAAATTACCAATTCTATTATATAAAAACTTATCCATTTCTAATATTTTAGCAATCTCTTTAATTCGTTTATCAATTTCATCCTTTTTAACATCATAAAATAAAGCACACATCTTAAGTAACTCATAAGGAGAAATACTATTATATATTTTCGTATTACCAGAAAGATAAGCTAAACTCTTCTTAATCATAATCTCATCATTAACATAATTCATATCATCAAACATAACTTCACCTGATGTAGGTATCATAATACCCGCGATCATTCTAAGTAAAGTAGTCTTACCAGCACCATTAGGGCCTAAAATACCCACAATTTCTCCTTCATGAGCCTCAAAAGAAACACCATTAACTGCATAAAACTCTTTTTTCTCTTTTTTATTCATTTGTTTAATAAATTTCTTTTTCAAATTATTAACTTTAATCACTAAAACCATCCTCTCAAAAAAAACATCTATAAATATTATATAATATCTATAGATAAAAGAAAAGAAAACTATTAAAAATTCAATAATTTTCTTTTATAAACTATGTTTCAATAACACCATAATTACCATCATGACGTTTATATAAAACCATTACTTCATCACTGTCACTATCTCTATATACAAAGAAAGTATGTCCAAGTAATTCCATTTGAATAATAGCTTCTTCCTCACTCATTGGCTTAATATCGATTTTTTTTCTTTTAACAATCTTATTTTCCTCATAAGTTTCCGTTTCTAAAAGTTCATAATCAAAATTAAACTCTTTATATTTATCATTAATATTTTGTTTCTTCAATTTAGTCTTATTTTTTCTAATTTGTCTTTCTAATTTATCCGTAACTAAATCAATTGCGGCATACAAATCATCATGCTCTTCTTCACTTCTAAGAGTAAACTTGTCTGTAGGAATAGTCACTTCAATAATATCCTTATTCCCTCTTGTTTTAACAAGAATATTGGCAACAATATCATCTCTTTTAAAATACTTATCAAGTTTCCCCATTTTTTCTTCAATATAGCTTTTAATTGCTTCAGTAACAACTAACTTGTCACCACGAATATTACATTTCATAATATCCCACCTTTCTTACCATAATTATATAATTAAAAAAATTATTTGTAAAGATATTCCCATAATTTCCCAAAAAAAAGCTTATCTCATAAGATAAGCCAATTAAATTTTACATTCCCCAAAACCAAGAAGGATATTCGCCATAGCCGGCAATCGCAATCATCGCATCAGCATAACCCTTTTTACCATCCATTTCAAGTTCCACCCATTGATGTGTCCACTGATTAGGATTAACATGAGTCCATTTATAACCCATTTCCTCCAAAACCATACCTAGTGCCCTAGCTGTACCAGCACAAGAAAATTCACCCTTAATAAACACACCATAAGCTGTATAATAATCATTACCGGATGTCGTATAAGTAGCATCTAATGTATAATTATAGACAATTTGAGCAGCTTTTTGAACTTTTTCTAAATCAGTACTACCAGTAATACTATTAGCAATCTTACGAGCAACAGCCCTAGCTTGAGCCTCTTTAGAACTACTTGAACTACTTGAACTACTTGAACTACTTGAATTACTAGAACTATTATAACTATTACTATAATAACTAGTTACAACTTTCTTATCCGTAGTCCCCTTTACTACCTCACTATTACTACTAACATAAGAACTACCATCCATTTCAAAACTACAAACAACATAATAATATCTTGTCTTATTATCATCTAATTTCTCTTCTTTATAAGAATTACCTTCTATATTATCCTTAAGTAATTTAAAATCACCATCTTCTTTATCAGCACCATACACAGAATAACTAATATTTTCAATATTATCCATTTCATACTTATCCCATGTAATACTTAAAGAAGAAGTCCCTGATGACTTAACACTGACACCTGTAATAGGATCACTCTTCGTCATAACATCCAATAACTCACTAGATACACTAATAACCTTTGTATCTACCAAAACATCTGTCGTAACCCTATACGCATATTTAGTAAAACTATCAAGTCCACTGATGACATACTCATTTTCCTCAATATTATCTTTAATTAAATTACCATCCTTATCATAAATAGAATAAGTAACTATAATTTCACTTCCATCATAATTAGTCTTATCAGAAGTAAAAGGACTCCATTTAAGCTTAATATTGTCATTAGTACTATCACTTAAACTTAAATCACTAATTGCACTAACATCCAAAGCCTGTGTTTTAATCTCCATAACATCACTGAAAATAACATACTTACCTGTAGCATCTTTTCCAAGAACACAAATATAATAAAGCATATTAGATAAAACATCGATAGTAGAACCACTAGTAACATTATTAACAATATCATATTCATTATTAAGACTATTATCCTCTATATCTTCTGCAATATCATCCCTATCAAATTTCTCATCAGATAAAACAACATCATAACTACTAATATCATCGATCAAATCGAAATTAACCATAATTTTTTGAAAATCAGTATTAGAAACCCTAACATTATCAATTTTTTTATTAAAACCAACCAACAACAAACATAATATTCCTATCATTATCAATAAAGAAATAACTCCAATAATAATAATACTCTTTTTATTAATTCTTTTTTTATTCATAATCATTACTCCTATTTAATTCTTTTAATAACATTATACACAATAATCAAAACAATACCCACTCCTAAAGCAATATATCCACTTGTAACAATACCTCCTATATCAATAACAATATCCACATTACTCAAACTAAGTAACAAATTAACAACAAATGGCATAAATATTACATCAACAATTCCTACACATGTTAAAGCAATACCAACATTAATCATCCATTTATAAAAGCTTCTCTTAATTAAACCAATAATAAATATCAAAAGAAGAATACCAACCATTAGACCAACTTGCAATACTGAAGAAGTTAAAACATCATAAATAGTTAAAACAAATAACTCTTCACTACTCATATTATCCTTAACACTAATAATTTCTTCTTCGATTTTATCATTAACAAAATCATCTATAATAACACTATCAATAATTTCTTGTTTATCTTCCTCAGTTATCTCAATACCATGCTCTTGTAAAATATCACTATTCTCATCAATAATTTTTTCAATTTCATCATCAATATTAACAATAGAAATATCATCGCCATCATTAAGATAACCCATTATCTCATCAAAAATATCCAAAGTAATATTGTCAATTACTTCACTATTTTCAATATTATCTTTAATTTCATTTATAACATTATCATAATTAACCTCATCAAAATTACTGACAACTTCATCAATACTATCTATAATTTCTTTTTTAACAATCCCATTAGAAATCGTATTGACAACTATTTTCTTAAAATTAAAGCTAAATATTAAAGTACTAGATAAGATTATCAACAAAACAGTTAATAAACCACATATAAATTTTTTCATTTTAAGCCTTCTTTCTTGTTTTATTCTTATCTTTAAATTTATAAAACCAAATAACAAATCCCAAAAACAAAACAACTAAAATAATAAGTACAATATGAGAATAAGTATCAAAAATATTTAAAATAGATGTCCAATTTTCACCAACAATAGAACCAATCAAAATAAGAACAAAATTCCAAATTAAAGACCCTAAAGAAGTATATAACAAAAACTTAACCATAGGCATTTCACTCATACCCGCGGGAATAGATATTAAACTTCTAACAATAGGAATAAAACGACAAAAAAATACCGTTTTATTACCTTTTTCATCAAACCATTTATCTGCCTTATCAATATCACCATTCTTAAGCCTTAAAACCTTTCCAATTTTACCTGATATAATTCTCTTTAAACGTTCTTTATTAAATATTTTACCAACAAAATATAAAACAATTGCTCCAATAACAGAACCTAAAGTAGAAGCTATTACCATACCGACAATATTAAGTTTAGTATAAGTAGTTAAAAAGCCCCCAAATAATAGAATTACTTCCGATGGAATAGGAGGAAAAACATTTTCAATAGCAATCATCAAAAAAACTCCCAAATATCCAAATTGATCCATAAATGATAAAATAAATTCTTGCATAAAACATCTCCTTTGTATAATTATGTCATAATTATATCATTAAATAACATATTTTAAAATATTAAATATAAAAATAAACATAAAACATTTCATTAACCAGCAAGTTTACTTTCACCAGTTTTATAATCTATACTAATTCCCTCCTGAACATTATATACATACACATTAAAACAAATATCACCACATCTATCCTCAACACTGCTAGCCTCTATTTGTACACCACTCGCAAGTAAATTATCACCTTCAAAAATAGGAGTTACCCTATATAAAACATGATTGTTAGTCTCTTTAACATATTCAGCAACCTGATCCTCAAATTGCAACATTCCATCAACATTCATACTTCTAGTACAAGTAATTAAATTCTCTTCATTAGCATTTTCTCCAGTTAACTGATAACCAATTAAATGACATCTATTATATAAATATTTACCATCCACAATATCATATTTCGCCTGTACCCATCCTGTAGGATATATACTACTAATACTCTCCCTATCTTCTTTAGGCATAATATCCCTACCAATATTAGAAATAGCAACACCACATCTACCCAAACTATCTAAATCACTATACTCTTCAAAAGAATTAGTAGTATAATCATCTTCATCAAAATTAGGCTTATTAGCATTAATAATAACATAACTTTCCCCATTATAATCAGGAATATTACCAATATCATATGATGAATAAGTTTTATTATTTTCATTAATAAACCAAATTACAACCAAAATAATACTAACAATAACAATATGTACCAAAAAATCCTCTATTTTACGTTTATATTTATTTTTCTTTCTTCTTTTACTCATACAACCACCTATTACAATATCTTATTAAATTCCAAATAATACCTAGTATCAGTTTCATCTTTAATTTTAAATCCCAATTTCTTATATAACTTAAAAGCCTTAACATTATCCTTATATACAAAAAGATATATATTCTTATCACAATTAAGAATATAATTTCTAAGCAAAGAAGAACCAATACCCTTATTCCTATAATCTTTCTCGATAAAAATCTCATCCAATAATAAACCATTATCTATTTCCCTAAGCAAATAACTACCAATAACTCTATTATTATAAATAATATTATTATATTTATCTATTAAAGTAGGTACACTCTTACATATATATCTATTTATTTTAATAATTTCATCTTCTGGTAAATTCTTAGCATAAGCAAGAATTGTTTTTAATTTATAATCCTTTATTCTTTCTATATCATTAATACTACTCTTTTCTATTTTAAAATTAAAAATCTTCTTCTGTGTAAAAATATAATTAAAAAACTCATCACATGAAATATTATAACTTGGTTTATTATACTTATATATATAAACATCCAAACCATTAATAACCTCATTTTCCCTACTTTTAACAAATTTAATTTCAACATCATTTAATAAATCATTTAGATTATTATATTCATAAATACCTTTTTCATCGTACCAAGAATGTTCAAACCAATAAACTTTATTATCCATATAATAAACAAGAAAAGTATGTGAAGGTAAAAATCTTTTATCATCAATATAAATAAAATAAGTTTCATATCTTATACCATTTTCTTCGAACAATTTTCTCTCTAGTTCCACTTGATCATAGCAAACCCCAACCTTCTTATTTAAAGTTTCATGAGGACTCATCAAATAATAAACTTTACTAAATAAAGTTTCAACATTCTCCTCATCAAAAATATTATTCCCATTGCTATCTAAAAATCCATATTTAATATTTTCCATTATTCCCATTATTTTATCAACACTATTCATGATTCACCACTTTCTAATCTATAAATTATCATAATACTATTGTATCACATAAATAACCGTAATAATCATTATTTCATGTTTTTATCCTGTAAAATTCAAGTTTGATATCAATCTAGTGTCATATTGGTAAACGTTTGGAATTTTTTATTTAGATTAATTTCTAATACTAGAATATCATTAATTTTACGATTTTGTTCTATAAAATAGATGTCTTTGATGGAACAAAAAAAATATCAATCTATAATTGATAAACTTGATGAATCTCAACACTACCTTTTAGAAGAAAATAAAAAAATAATAATTTTATTATTTAAAGAATATACTATTAACGTAATACCGAAATGATGACATTTTCCAAAAAAAGTATTACATTATAACTAATTCATCGACCTAGTGTCTGAAGAAGCGGAGAAAACGGTATATATTAAAATATGCCGTTTTCGTTTGCTTTTTTTCGACTTCTTTTCTTTTATGATTATAAATAATGGGATAAGGCAGTTTGTAATAGATATCCCTTTTTTCTTTCGGTTATTACAATAAAATAATCCATTTTTTTGCACCAAATACAAATATCTTTTTTGTCCTTATATATTCGTTTGTCACAACAATTATTAAATATTTTCTCTATTAATGGCACATATATCATTCTGTTTTTTTCATAAATCCTTAAACTCAAATTATTTTTCATAGATACAATATGCTCATATCCTAGTTCTTTCATTGTATGTAAATCTTTTTCTGTTTTTAGTAAAAGTTTTTTACCTTTAAAATTAATCTCATTTTTCAAAAGTGTATTACTATATGCTTGATATGACTCATCTATCAAAACATTTGTATCTTTAATATCCATATAAATATAATACTCATCATCAATACTTACAATTTCTTTTAACAATAAATAATAAATCCTATAATACCAATCATCATATCATCATATGTTAAAGAAAACTTTTCTAAATTAAGGTTTTTCTTTTCGGAAGCAATGACACATCTAAATTTTAAATCATCGTTAGAAAAGAAATAATTAATTAACTCAATATAAAAATCAATTTTATTATTACTTACTTTGTGCCTTTCATATATTTAAAGTCGGTAATTCGACTAATTTCTAAATAGTACAATAATTAAGATAGTCAAAACCAAAAAATAATAAATAATTAATTTTACTAAAAAAACATTGTATTCCTTATTTTTTCATTCAATTTTTATTAAACATTATTTTCACCAATCTTTTAATTCCTTTATCTTCTTTTCCATGTTCTTTACCATCTTCATTGATATAATTTTTTAAAACACATTTACATCTTTCACCATCAGTATAATCTCTATGAATTATTTCATCGATTTCTTCTGTAGATAAAAGAAGTCCTAATTTTTTATTAAATTCATTTATAAATCTTTTTGCTCTCTCATATCCCCTTTCAGGAATAGTATTTCTAGAATATAGTAATTTAAGTGCAACTAATTGTAAAATTCTATGTCTTAACTCCATATCACAATTATGATCATAAACACATTCTTTTAGTTCAGTAAAATCTAATTCATCATTATATTTTTCATTAAATACGAATAATAATTCATCCAAACTTATATTTTCTTCATTACCTATGTATTCTTCTAACATATAGTCTTTTGATACTTCACCACTTATATGATCAGCATGAAGTAAAAAAGATGACACTTTACCTAACCATGAATTACATTCTTCTTCATTTTTTCTATTTATACTCATAAATATTTGAACTTTACAACCAACTTCATTGCCATTTTCATAAATTGGATGTTGTACCCAACCTTTTGTCCTATATCCACATTCTATTAAACATAATTGATTATGTGTTAATCTAAATAGCAATTGTCTAATATCCATTACATCAGAAATTCTTCTAATATCTTGAAAGTTCATATACCTAACTCCTTCAAAATATTCTAATTCCTTTTCAGGATACTTAATTTCATACCAATTAACAATATTATTAATTAACTCTTGTAATTCTTCTATTTTTATAAAACAATGATACCCATCATCTATTGAAGTTTTAAACCAAGTTAAAAAATCTTTATTATTTTCTATTTCATAATCTTTTGTGTCTTGTTCATAAAATCTTCCCGCTTGTGCAATAGTCATTACAAAATCACCTTTTTTCTAATTATTTTAGTATACGAAAAACGATGTCCTTTATATTATCACATTTCATTAATATGATCAATTCAATTTTTCAATTACCATTATCTTTTTGTATAAGGATTAGCAGCATAATATAAACTTCTTTGTCTCATAGCAGCATTTTCTCTAAGTTGACTTTCTATTTCCCTATTAAGTCTCGACATACTTCTTGCAAAATTAACTCTTGATATTATATGTAAAATATAAGAATCCACCATAGACAAATTTTCATAATTATCTGCTTTTTGTTCCTCATTTACTTTTTTCCTTAATTCTTCATTTGAAATTTTACTAAAATGTTGTATTTGATCTTTAGCATATCTAAGTTCTTCTAAAGATAACTTACTTAGCATTAATTCATCTATAGATTGATTTACCATAAAATCATAAACTTCCATATATTCATCTTTAGAAATTTCGTTTGTACCATATATTTTAAATAGTTCTAACATTCTAATCTGACTTTTGTATGTTCTTAACTCATCTAATTCTTCTAAAGTCATTTTTTCTACTCTTTTAGAATTCAATTTTTGTATTCTTACTTTTTGAAATTCTGGTACATATGATAACCATTTTATCCATTCAATATACGGATCAACATTTCCAATAACTTCTCCATGAATTATTTTTACATCACTACCAGCCATCATATTAGCCATTACTCTATTAATAATCATATATTATTCCTCCTGTTATATAGATTATTTTATTATATATTTCAAACTACAATAATAAACCTAAATTTGTATATTGACCATTTGAATTTACAATATTTATAATTTATTTTCATCTAATTAATATTATATCTATTAAAAATATTATTTAATGTATCAAAATGAAAACTTAATTTTTAGAAATTAATATTTTGAAAGAATTTCCCTGATTTCCTATTAACTTTTTTTTGATTACTTCTTCACTTGCAGGTGAACTAGTGTATTACCATATCTCAAATATACACCAGATGTTTTAATTCCTTCACGTATCATTCCTGATAGTGATTCTAAATCGTCTTTTGCATTTTTTAGACCAACAACATTTCCATTATCATCAATACTAACATATATTTTCCACCTTTAGTATTAACAAAAGCACAAAAAAATTATCAATGCATTATAAAAAATAATTTATTATCCTTTTATTTAAAAAAAAACGAACTTTTAAAATTCGAATAACTATCAATCTGGTGCCGAATGTAGGAATCGAACCTACATCTAATCATTACGAGTGACTTGTTCTACCATTATACTAATTCGGCATTAAGAGGAATCATTCCTCCATACTTTCTTTATATTTAAGTGTAGCCTGATCCAAATCTCTTATTAAATCATCTATTTGCCTAGAACTAGTAAGTCTAGCACCAGATGCATATTTATGTCCTCCTCCATTATACTTACTAGCAATTTCATTAATATAAGGTCCCCTTGACCTAATATTAACCCTAATTAAATTACTTTTCTTATCCTCTGTAAAAAAAGCCCAAGTAATAATCTCATTAACAAACTTAAGATTATTAATCATATTCCCTGCTGATGCAGAATCAACACCATACTCCTTTAACAAATCATCTGTTATTTTAATATATGCAAGTCCATTATCTGTTATTTCCATATTCTGATAAATATATCCCTGAAATCTAATTTCCGCTAAAGGACGCATATATAAAGGAGCATATAAAGAAGTAAAATCAATATTAGTTTCCTTTAACAATCTAGTAACTAATTCAAACGTTTTAACAGAAGTATAATCATGTAAAAAACGATCAGTATCAGAAACAATTCCCAAATACAATAATCTAGCTATACTTTCAGTTATCTTAAAACGATTAGCAAAGAAAAATTCAAGTAATATTTGTGCTGTACTAGAAGCATCATCCATAACAATTGATAAATTAGCATAATCATCCACTACTGGATGATGATCTATCTTAACAATATAATCATAATCATCCAATAAAACTCCATCAATTCTCTTAATATCAGGCGTATCTAAAACAATAAGTAATGTAGGCTCTGTAATATCATCATTTTTATCCAAAGTACCCATAAACTTAAACCTAGAAGAAGGATTACCTATAGCAAGTACTTTCTTATTAGGATAAAGATTCTTAATCATTTCTCTAAGAGCTAATTGACTACCTAAAGCATCAGGATCTGCCCCTATATGTCTAGCAATCACAATATTATTATATTTTCTAATTATTTTAGCAACCGCTTTAAATCCATTATTCATCTTTTCACACTTTCTATTATCAATAAATTAACCATTAATAGTTAAATTATAAGTATCACGAGCAATCATAACCTCTTCATCTGTAGGAATAACATAACAAGGTATTTTAGAATCCTTAGTAGAAATCATAACTTCCTTACCACGACAATTATTAGCCTCATAATCACATTTAACACCAAATACTTCTAATGCTTCCAAAATCTCTTTACGAGTATTAATAGAATTCTCTCCAATACCACCCGCAAAACAGATAGCATCACAACCACCAAGTAAAGCATAATAAGAAGCAATATATTGAATAATAGTATTAATATACATACTTTGTGCTAATATACATCTAGGATTACCAGCATTAATACCAATTTCAACATCCCTTGAATCACTACTAACACCACTTATTCCTAAGAAACCACTTTTCTTATTTAAGTCATTCATAACATCATCGAGACTCTCTCCTGTCTTTTTCATAATATAAGGAATAATAGAAACATCAATATCACCACTTCTACTACCCATAACAATTCCAGCATTAGGAGTAAATCCCATTGAAGTATCGACACACTTACCATCCTTAATAGCACTAATAGAACCACCATTACCTAAATGACAAGTAATAATTTTACAATCTTCTCTACCAAGAATCTTAGCAAGTCTTTGTGATAAATACTTATGACTAGTACCATGAAAACCATATTTACGAACACCATAATTAGTATACCATTCGTAAGGAACAGCATATAAATAAGCATCCGTTGCCATAGTTTGATGGAATGCCGTATCAAAAACAGCCACATTCTTAGCATGAGGTAACATTTTTTCAAAAACCTCAATTCCCATCAGATTAGCGGGATTATGAAGAGGAGCAATATCTGAAAGTTCCATAATCATCTTTTTAACATTGTCATCGACTAAAACAGAATCCGTATACTTTTCCCCTCCATGAACAACTCTATGACCAACAGCTTCAATTTCCGAAAGATCATTAACAACCTTATGCTTAACTAACTCATCAAGCAAAATCTCAACTGCTTTCTTATGATCAGGAAGACTAACATCTTCCTCAAATTTTTCTCCATTTATTTTAATAGTATAAAAACTATTATCAATACCAATTCTTTGAAATACACCGCTGATAAGAACTTCTTCTTCAGGCATTTTATATCCTGTAAATTTTAAAGATGAACTTCCAGCATTAATAGCTAATACAATCATTTTTTCATCTCCCACGTACAATTATACAATATAATCAAACTTAAATAAAGAAAAACTTAATAATTTAACACAAAAATTAACAAAAAATCATAAATAACTAAATTTATGACTTTCTATTTTAAATTTATAAATTTTATTCTTTAATTATATAATATTATTTTCCATATCATTAATAATTTCCGGAACAACCTGTTTCTTTCTAGATACAATTTCAGGTAAAAAAGTAAGTTCTTCAATTTCCGAAAGACCAAATGAATTCTTAATAATTGTTTCTCCCCTATCACTATAAATAACATAACTACCATTATTAATAATATCAGTAACAAATAAAGCAACAAAATACAAATTATCTTCTTCACTAGTTGTATTCAATAGATCAACATATTCATCCAAATCATCACGAACTTCATCAATATTAGTAGTAAATATTTGAGCTAAACCAACATTCTTATGATCAATAGAATATACCTTAAAATCAGTATGTAATATTTCATCTTTAGTTTTACCTTTCAAAGAAGTACCTGCTTTTATCATATCAAAACCATATTTCTTATAATCAATATTAACAATCTTAGCAAGATCATTTACAACCTCTCTATCAAGTTCAGTAGTAGTAGGACTAGTTAACACTAAAGTATCAGACAGTATTCCAGATAGCATTAAACCAGCCATTTGTTTAGATATAGCTACATTATTTTCTTTATACATAACGTATATAATAGTATTTGTACTACCAACAGGCATATTTCTAAAACTAATTGGAGCATTAGTACCTATTGTACCAATATTATGGTGATCGACAATTTCCATAATAGTAGCTTCATCCAACCCAATAGCGCTCTGTTCATAAGAATTATGATCAACTAAAATAACTTTCTTCCTATTATTATGACTAATATCCGAAAAACGCAAAATACCCAAACATTTATCTTTTTTATTTAAAACAGGATAATAAGAATACCTCGTTTTATTAGCAATACTAATAAAATCACTAAGATTATCTCTTTCATGAATAACAACATAATTATCTTTCTGAACAATAGTCCTAACACTATTACTAAGATTAAAAATTCTTGTTGTCTCTGATGTCGTATATAAAGTAGAAATAATATTAACTTTTCTTTCCTTAGCCTTATCAATAAGAACAGGAGGAACTTTATGACCACCCGTAATTACAATAAGTTTTACTCCTGAAGAAATAGCATAATCTAAAATATTATACCTATCTCCCATAATAACAATATCATCATTAGTAAGCTTAACTTCATTAATAAAAGTATTACTTCGATAAGCAGCAACCATTAAATTACCCTTAATAATATCATCAAATCTTAATATTTCAGTTCCCTTAATAGTATTAACAATATTATCATAATTAGTATCGACCAAATTAAAAGAACCACGAATTTGATCCTCTGCTATATTCCTCATACTAACAATACCTAACATCTCTTTATTATCATCAACTACAGGTATCTTAGAAATACCAATACTACTCATTTTTAAATAAGCATCATATATAGAATTTTCCTTATAAATAGTATAATTCTTAGTATAATTCAAATCCTTAATTTTAATCTTAACATCATTCAAAAAAATAGGTTCATCAACCTTAAAATAGTCAAGTACAAATTTTGTTTCCAAATTAAGTGAACTAAGTACCGCAGGTACAGCATTAATTCCTAATTCTCTTCTCAAATTAGCTAAAGTAATCGCTGCCGTCACACTATCAGTATCCGGTAAACGATGACCAAAAACATAAACTTTTTCCATTTTTATCCCTCCTGTGCTATCCAATTATAGCTTAAAAATTAATATTTGTAAAGAAATTTATCCATTATTTAAACTTCCTCCAAAGATAAATAACTAAATTTTTAAACTTGTCAAATACACCATGTAATGATATAATAGATAAAGTAGAAAAGGTGGTAAAAATTAATGAAGAAAAAAAGAAAAATTAGTTATCAAAAAATCTTTTGTGCCATAAGTTTTCTTTTCATCTTAGGATGTATTTTATTTTATGGTAGTCGTTTCATTATACTATATATTGAAAATAATACAACTGATGTTGAATCAATAACAAACTTTAGTAAAAGAGTAACAGCGGAACATGCCAATCAATCATACTTCAAAAACATAAATAGTAATTATTATTTTGTAGGTAATACTGATAAAAACTACGTAAAATATAAAAATATTACTTGGCGTATACTTAAAATAACCAATAACAATACAACTGTTTTAATAAGTGACGAGCCAATAACTTCCCTTGCCTATGGTTTAAACAGTACATATGAAGAATCACCAATTATCGATTGGTTAAATAAAACAGATAATGAAAATTCAGGTATCTTAGATAATTATATAAGTAGTGATTACTTAACAAATACTAATGCCTGTATCGATAATCTAGACGACACAAAAAATATAACTTGTGATGAAACATTTAATGAATTTAAGTTCTCATTACTATCTATGTTTGACTATGCAAATGCTGGAAGTAGTGATAGTTATATCAACAATGGCTACTACACATATTTATCAAATACCAATAATGAGAATGAAATATGGTATATCGACAATGATGGTAACTTAGAAACAAATGATGGAACCGATATCTATGGAATTAAACCCGTTATTACATTAAATACCAACGTCGAATTAGTAAAAGGCGATGGTACTAAAGATAATCCATATCAAATTGAAGAAGAAAACGATCTATTTGCTAGCTATGTTAAATTAGATGATGATTTATGGCGTATTTATGATATTAAAGATGACAATATAAAATTAGTATTAACTGATTATTTAAAAACAGATAATGAAAACTATCAAACCATTTATAGCAGTACAACATCATTTCATAATGATGAAAAATATGGTACTCTAGCTTATTATTTAAACAACGATTACTATAATAATCTAAGTTATTCTAACCAAATATTAAACAATAACTGGTCTAATGGTTACTATAGTAGTGATAACAATTATGATTATATTCAAGCTCTAGATAAAGAAGTAGATACAGAAATATCATTATTATCAATTGGAGACATAAATTTAGTACCAACTCTTGATGACTTCTTCCTATCTACAGGTATAAACAATTATGATAATAAAATATATGTCTATAACAATAATGGCTCAATAACAGATCAAAGAGTTACAAGTAAAGCCAATGTTGTTCCAACTATCTCAATCGATAAAAATATTTTAACTAAAGGAACGGGTACAATTGATGACCCATATGAAATGGAGTAGATTATGAAAAAGAAAAGTAAACGAAAAATAAAAAAAGCAACTATTCTCTTTATAATATTAGATACCATCGTAGCCATATGTTTCTTTATTACCTATGGTCCATGGGATTATCTAAGAAATTTATATATCAATACAGCAATGAATACTATGTCACATCAATACTTAGCAAGACTATTCTATAGCCAAGAAACCATCGAAGAAGTAATGAGTAATAATTATTTTATAACTATAGATGAAGAAGTAAATCTAGATGATATCGTTATTGATACCAAAGATCCTGGTACATATAAAAATGAATATGATAAAGCAATCTTACAAAGAGATAATCCCGATGATTTATATAAAGTATTGGACATAAAAGTAGGAGGATCAAATGCATATTTAGTAGCCATATATGCGCCAGAAAAAGTAAAACTAATTGCTAAAGAAGAATTAGGAACCGAAATGGGTGAAAGAATAATTACCATGTGTGAAAGATACGGTGGTGTCGTATGTATCAATGGTGGTGGCTTTGTAGACTATGGATATGGTTCAGGTATACCGATTGGTTATGTTATTGAAGATGGAGAAATAACATGGTCTGATGGTGATCCCGCGACTACCAGAAGTCAAATAATAGGATTAACCGAAGAAGGAAAATTAAAATTAATGAACAATGCTACTGGCGAAGAAGCCCTTGCCGCAGGAGTTACTGAAGGACTACAATTTGGACCATTCCTAATTGTAAACGGCAAATCAATGGAAATCGTGGGAGACCCATGGGGTAAAGCACCACGTGTCGTTATTGCCCAAAGACAAGATGGTATCATCCTCTTCTTAGTAGTCGATGGTGAAAACTACATAAATGGAGCATCTCTTGCCGATCTAGTCGAAACATTAGAAAAATATGGTGCATACAATGCTGCCAATCTAGATGGAGGACAATCATCAACACTAATAATAAACGATGAACTATATAATAATCCACCTGCTGCAGCTAAATCAACTAACGGTCGTTATGTTATTACAGGTTTTGGATTAATACCATAAAAGAAGTTAAATACTTCTTTTTTAATTGACAAAAACATAAAATAAAGTATAATAATCAAACCAAGGAAGTGATAAAATGACAAATAATATAAATAATCTAATAACAATAACAAGATATCACAAAGATAAAGGATTAACAATAATAGGTTTAAACGATAACTTAGGTTTCAGTTTCTATAAAAATTTCTTAACATACTTAAAAGAAAGATTAACCATAAATAGTGTTCAACCAGAAGTAATAGATGCCTACCTAACATCTTATAACCAAACATGGCAATTATCATCTCTTCTTAAACATAACTTAAGTGTAAATGAATTAGAACATCTTAAATTAGAAACTTTAATAGAATTAACCAAACAAAAATATCAAAATAAATATTTACAAAAAATAATTATCGATGAACTAAAAAAAATATATAACCCATTAATAACAGAAAGATGGGAATACTTATCAGAAACAATAAAAAAAGCAAATGAACCTTTAATAATATATTCATCAGGATTAAATGATTTACCAACTACAGAAATAGATAAAATAATTGAAGCCCATCAAAAGAACTTTGAAGTTATCTATACTCTAAATACAACTGCAACCATATATATGTTAGAAATACCAAAAATATATCATCCCAAACAAGAATATCTCCAAGAATTAGAAAAATTACAACAAGAGTATGGTATAACAACTATTTCTTATCCCCAAATAGCAAATTACCTACCAAATACAATAACATGGACAATACCATCAATATCAAATTATATACATAGAGAAATAGCTAATAATATAATAAATACCTATGCTAATCAAATAAATAATGCCAATATAGTCAAAAAAGAATTACAAGAAAAAGGAATAATTATATCCACTACTAATATATTAAGTAATAATTCACATATATTACAAGCCAAAGGAAAACTAAATAACTTTAAATTAGATTCATTATCAATATTAGGAATGATTCAAGATATTGAAAAAAAATTAAAAGAAACAGAAAACACACAACAAATAAAACAATTAAAAGAAGAAAGAAAAATACTAACAAGAACACTAAATAAAACAAAGATTGAAATATAACAATCTTTGTTTTATTTTAATACAACTTCACTAATATCTTTTCTAGGTCTAGCTTTAGGATTCTGATTAGGATAACCAATAGCAACAACACTAACAATTTCTAAGTTACCATATCCTAAATATTTAGCAATCTCTTCTTTAACAGGATCAATATCATTAATCCAAACACTACCGAGTCCTAAAGAAGTAGCACCCAAACAAATATGTTCAATAGAAGCCCCAATAGATAAAGTATCCAAATATCTATCACTATCCAAACCATCCCTAAAAATAACAATTAAAGCATTACAATCATCAATAACAGAAGCCGTAAAAGGCATAGTATTACTAACACTATTCTTATTTTTTTCATAAAAATCATTCATAAGTGTTACAATATGTTTCTTTTTATCACTCTTAACAATCATAAATCTCCAAGGTTGCCTATTATGAGCAGAAGGTGCTAAAGTAGCAAGCCTAATTAATTCCATTAATAACTTATCATCAACATCCATTGAAGTAAACTTCCTAATACTTCTCCTATTTTCAATAACATAATTAAATTCCATATCATTACCTCCAATAACATTATATAATATAAATATTTATATTACAATATTATAAAATAACCATATCTCTTATAGACAATGAGACACTAGTTAAACAAAAAAATAAAAGAAGACACAAAGAGATTTAAAACCAAAATGTATATACTTAAAAAAAGTTGTTTGAATATCAAAACAAAGACTTAACCATCGATATTAATATAAACGATATGAAAAAAACTTAATACAGATACTAACAACTTTATACCAAGATACAGACTGTTTATATAGATAGATAAGTAAAATATACTTGTCTTTTATGTATCATTTTTTAAATATTGCATATAATATAAATATATCTATTATCTATCTAACATATACATAATAGATTGACAAAATACAAAAGATATGATATTATCTTTATATCAAAAAAGAGAGGTGTTATATATGAAAACAGTAACAAATGGCATTATAAATGTACACGTTGACCCAAAAGACAAAGAAGAAGCAACAATAATTTTAAAAGATTTAGGCTTAAATATGACTACTTTAATTAATATGACTTTAAAACAAGTTATAAAAAGAAAAGCCGTACCTTTTGAAGTTGCAATACCTGTATATAGTGATGAGTTGGAAAACGCATTAAAAGAAAGTGTAATAATAGAAAATGAGTACAAAGAGGGTAAAAGAAAAGGTTACAATAATGCTAATGAAATGATGAGGTCTATTTTAAATGATTAATTTGGACTTAAATACAAAGTGTAAAATAGATTATACTAGCGACTTTAAAAAACAATTAAAAAAAATAATTAAACAAGGTAAAGACATTAATTTATTATTAGAAATAGTAACAAGATTAGCAAATTATGAGGAATTAGAGCCAAAGTATAAAAACCACCAATTAATAAACGACAAAACTTATAGGGATTGTATGGAGTGTCATTTAAAACCAGATTGGCTACTTGTTTACAAATATATTAATGATAATTTAGTGTTGTTACTTATTGCTACTGGTAGTCATAGCGAAATATTAGACAAATAGGGAAATATAAGCCCTATTTTTTTATAGTTTTTTGACACTATAAAAAAGTAATAATCGACACTTTCGGCACTCCTAAAAAATAACTAATATTTTTTTACGTAATAAAAAGAGTATAAGGGAAAACCCTTAATTTAGAATTTTACGACGCTTTTTGTATGTTGGGAGTACAAATTCAGTGCTTGCCAAGACAAAAAAGTAATCCCACACACTTATTGTTATTTATGACAATATGGTAGTGTGTTAATATAACGACAATGTTATAGTTTAATAGACAAATAACCTAGAAATAAACAACACATAAAAAATATAAAAAGTGTACTATAATGCACTTTCTTGTTTATAAGATTATAAGATAAGATGGTGTAATCTAGTATATTTTTGAATTTACACAACTAGATTATACACCATCGATTAGAAATACAACGACCTTTTTAACTTAACTGTGTCTATAAGAAAAAAAGACACAAGTTTGGTTAAAAAGGTCACCATAAGAAAAATTAAAGCAAGATAACGAAGAGATATAATTAATGGCAAGTAATAAAATATTTAACATATTAAACAACATATCAACATTATCAGATAAAGACGTAAAAAACACTTATTAAAGGTGTTTATATAGATATGCAAGTAAAATATACTTGTCTTTTTATGTATCATTTTTTAAATATTGCATATAATAATTATATATAGTTGATAAATAGTAATTATGTAGTTATTATATAGCAAATAACTTGACAAAATAAAAATTATGTGATAGTATTGTAAACAGAAAGAGAGATGATTATATTATGGCTAATATGACAAGTGCAATAAATATTAATGTAGATACGCAAATTAAAGAAGAGGCAACAAAAATTTTAAAAGGGCTAGGCTTAAATATGAGTACATTTATAAATATGGCTTTAACGCAAGTAGTAAAAAGAAATGGCGTACCTTTTGAAGTGGTTAACCCTACACCAAGTAAAGATATGCTAGAGGCATTAGCAGAAGTAAACGAAATGATAAACAATCCCGAAAAATACCCACGTTATAACAATAGAGAAGATTTAAAGAAAGCACTGTTATCAAATGATTAATTATAAATACGAGGTAGTTTATTCTACAAAGTTTAAAAAGTCTTTAAAAAAGGTTAAAAAACAGAATAAAAATATTGATGAGTTATTAGATGTTATTGACAAATTAGCAAATAAAGAAGAATTAGACCCAAAATATAAAAATCACAAATTAATTGATGATAAATATTATAAAAATTGTAGCGAGTGTCATATAAGACCCGATTGGCTTTTAATTTATCAATATAATGATAACAAATTATTGCTTTTATTAATGAATACGGGAAATCATAGTGACTTATTTAATAAATAGGGGTTATTTCCCTATTTTTTTGTAATTTTTTGGCACTATAAAAAAGGGTATAAACAGGATAAAAACATAGTTTTTATCCTGTTATATTATATACTCATACTTAACATATCATTAGTAATAACAACTTTCTTTTTCCCCTTTATAATAGAGTCAATAATAATATTTTCTATATCCTTAGAAATAATCTTATCGATCTGTCTTGCCCCAAATTCCTTAAAATTAGCTTTATCCACAATTGTGTTGATAACATCATTATCAAAACTAATATCTAAATCATTATATTTATTTTTAACTAAATCTAATTTCTTATTAATAATTAACTTAATATCATCTAATTTTAACCTATTAAAAGTAATAATATCATCAATACGATTAATAAAAGATACACTAAATTCTTTTTTTAAACTAGAAATAATATTATCTTCTTTCATTTCATTAAAGCCAACCAAATTAACCTCATATCCAACATTAGAGGTCATTAAAATAATATTATTATCAAATCTAATTACATTACCCTTACTATCAGTAATTCTACCCTCATCTAATATTTGATAAAATAAATTAATAACCTTAGGATGAGCCTTTTCAATCTCATCTAATATTATTACAGCATTAGGTTTATTTCTAATTTCTTCTAAAACATTTTTATTATCATCATATCCCACATAACCAGGTGCACTACCGACAAACTTATTAACACTAGTAACATCACTATATTCACTCATATCGAGCCTAATAACATTATCCTTACCACCCAAAAGACTACCATAACACTTAGCAATCAAACTTTTACCTACCCCAGTTGGCCCCACTAGTAACATTGAATAACACTTATGATCAAAAAAACCAAGTTTAATTCTCTTTGTAATATTAACAAGCTTATCTATCATATTATCTTGACCAATAACTTTATCTCTTAAATCACTTTCAATCTTATTAATAACCATAAGTTTATCTTGCATAATCTCATAAACAGGAATATGTGTCCTTACATTAATAACTTTAGCAACATCTTCCTTACTAACTTCCTTACAATTAATATTATCTTTTTTACTAAGTTCCATTTCATTTAACCTACTCATAAGCATAGTTTCTTGTTTTCTATATTCATAAGCCTTACTAATATTATTATCAATAATATAACTATTCTTTATCTTATCTAATTCCTTAATCTCACTACGAAGTTCTTCCACTTCATGATTACCATTATCATCTTTTATTCTTACTCTTGAACATACTTCATCTAAAATATCAATAGATTTATCAGGTTGATTTCTATCATAAATATATTTTTCTGATAAAGAGATAATATCATCAATAATACTGTCTCTTATAATTACATGATGATATTTTTCATATATAGGTTTTAATTTCATTAATATATTTCTTGTTTTATCAATATTAGGTTCATCGACAATAATTTTCTGAAATCTTCTCTCCAAAGCACTATCCTTTTCAATAAATTTCTTATATTCATCTATTGTCGTTGCCCCAATACATCTAATCTTTCCTCTAGCTAAAGCGGGTTTTAAAATATTAGAAGCATCAATTGCCCCCTCGGCACCTCCTGCACCTACTAGTGTATGAATCTCATCAATAAACAAGATAATATTCTGATTATCCTCTATTTCCTTTAAAATCTTCTTCATTCTCTCTTCAAATTCACCACGATATTTAGTACCCGCCACAGCCGTTGCCATATCTAGAGAAATAATCTTTTTATTAAGCAAATTACTAGGAACATTACCAAGTACAATTCTCCTAGAAAGTTCTTCAACAATTGCCGTTTTACCAACACCTGCTTTACCTATTAAAATAGGATTATTTTTAGTCCTACGACATAATACCTCTAATAACCTTTGTGTCTCTTCTTCTCTACCAATTACAGGATCAAGTTCATTATTCAAAGCCTTTTGTGTTAAATCAATTCCAAGTTCCTCGATCAATAACTTTTTACCTTTTCTATTACCATGTTTAATAAGTTTTCCCGTAAATTCATCATACATATTATCAACATCCAAATTCATACCAATAAAAACCCTAATAGCGATACCTTCTCCTTCTTCAAGTAAAGCCGAAAACAAATGCTGAATAGTAACTTCACCATCATTATTTTCCTTACTATCAATAATAGCATTTTCAATAACTTTTTTAAGTAAAGGAGTATATAAAAAAAGTTCACTCTTTTTATTACCAATTCCAATTAATCTAACAATTTCTGCTTTAAACTTATCATAAGTTAAATTATACTCATTTAACCTTTCCTGTAAACTAGATTTATTCTTTAATATAGATAATACTAAATGTTCCGTACCAACATAAGGATGTTTTAATTCCATCATCTCTAATTTAGCTTTAACTAATATATTCTGTGCTTCTTCATTAAAGTTTCCAATCATAAAGAGCTCCTTTCATATTTATTCTATGTATATCATGTACCAATATAACCTATTCTAAACAACAAAATAAAACATAATAAAAAAAAACTACTACAAAGTAGTCTTATACCAAATCTAAATTACTAATATCCTCATTAATAAGATTAACTATAACATCCTTATCATATCTTTCAAAATGCTTTTTAATATCATCAATATCTCTAAAGAAAAAGTCAATCTTTAAAATCAATATATCATCAATATCCTTTATTCCTAATTCTTTTAAATAATCTAATATCAAAATAACATTATCCCTATTATAGATCAAATCATTAATAACAATATCCTTATTATTAGAAATAATTTCTCCAATTACATCATCACTAACATAATCCTTTAAAAAATCCATTACCTCTTCCTCTCTTCTACTAACTGATTAACAACCTTATTTAATATTTCAAAATCAATACTATTCATAATTTTCTTATAACATAAAGCAAATAATAACTTATTTTTAATATCAATATCATTATTATCTTCTAAACATCTAAAAATCCTAATAACTTTTAATCTAGATACTAAAACACCATCAATATCATATAAAACATTACTAACCTTATATTCCTCTAAACCATATAAAATATCATCATATAAAATATTCATATCATAGTCATTATTACTCTTATTAACCATCTTACTCATATCATCTTTATTATCAATATAAGGTTGAATACAATTAGTCTTATTCTTATAATTATCCTTATTAATACCAAAGTCATTTAAAATACTATTCTTCATATATAATTTACCAGTATTAGCAAAAGAAGAAATAAAATTAATTCCATGTTTAATAGCATAATATCCCTTATAAAACAATAAAGAATCATGATTCTTCAATCTAGACTGATTTTGTTTAATATATTCATATGCTCCCATTTCAATAAATCTATCCATATTATCCAAAACATTAAAACTACATAAACCAGATAAACAAGTACTAGATAACTTATCCTCATTATAATTAATATCTAAACCATATAAAGCATAAAATCTAATATTTTTAAGTAATAATTTATAATCCATAACTAATAAAGAATAATTAGACTTAAATACAGAAGCAACATTCATCTTCATTTCCTTGACAATATTAACATTATAAACAAAATTCTTATATTCATTATTATCATCATTTACTACTAACAAATTAGGATGCTTACTCAAATCATCTAGAGTTATATTATTTTCATTACATATTTCTATAATATCCTCTAATCTCTTAGAATTAGTTTGCAATAACACTTTCCTTAATAATTCATTATCATTACATAAGCTAATATTAAATATTTTATTAAATAAAGAAAATAATTTATTAATTTCATCTACATCATACTTATCAATTAATTCTAAAAATAAATCACTATTAAGCTTATAATAATCAAATATATATTGATAATTATCATCTACATCTAATACATCCTGTTTCTCGTTCATAAGTTCTTCATTCATTTCAAGTAACATAATTAAATAATTATTAGCCTTAGCATAAGGAACCCTCTCTAACTTAAATACACGATCAAATAAACTTGCATCAACATAAGGTAACTTCCCATTTCCTAAAGCCGCGATAAAAGCATCTATAATATTAATATCCTCTTTATAAGAAACATACTTATTATCAATTTCATTTCTTTTAATCTTTAGAGTATCAATAATACGTCTTACAATACTAAGTTGAAAATCATCATAACTAGTATCAATTCCCTGTCTCCTACCATTACAAATAACATAAATAATATCTACTTCTTCTTCACTGACACTACTACCTAATAATTCTAATAAATAACTCTTATCAATCTTATAAAAATCATATTTATTATCATTAATAGATAACAATACAGTATCAATAAATAATAAATCCTTATCCTTAATAATCTCATTAACATCATCTTTATATTTAGATAATAACTTAATTAACTCATCCATACTATTCCTCCCAAGCATTAACTAACTTAATCATATCTAAATAAACCGAAAAATCCCTATCATTATTATTCATATAATAATTAAATCGATCTAAAGACATATTCAAATTATTAGCAAGTAAAGTAGTATCAATATTCTTACTCTTAATATTATCTAATATTTCTTTTTTAAGTTCATAATATAATTCACAAATACTAATAACATTCTTCTTATGCACTATCGACCCCTCCTCATCATACCACTAATATCATCATTAAATACCTTATCAAGTTCATCATTCTTTTCCAATATATCATCCATATCATCATTTTCAATATGCAATATCAAATCATTAATTCTTTTACTTGCCTTAACATATCTATCTTCAATATGTTTCAAATAATTAGGCTCAGTTTTCATCTTAACACCTATTATCAAAACATAATCATTAGGTAATCTCTTATAAAAAAGTCTAACTTTCCATCTTTTCTTTTCAAATAAACCACTTAATTTTTTTTTAGAAATAAATCCCTTATCTTTTTCCACATTATAGCTAAAAATACCCCTTTTAATTTCATCGACCATATCCATTACAGATGGACAATATTCAGAAGGAATATCACCCAAATCTCTAGTCCTAGATAAATAACTATAACCAGATTCCGTAGTCAAATAAAGAACCTTTAATTTATCTTCTTCTTTCTCATCTTTATTAATAAGTTCATCCCTAAACTGACAATAATTAACATAATCCTCTTTTAAATAACCAAGTAACTCAGATAAATAATTAAACCATTTACTATTTTCACCACTCATAGGATTACTAACAATACCAATAACTTCATTAATTTCATCTAATAAATTACTCATATCTTTAATAAATAAAGCTTCCTTATCATCAGGATTAGAAAAACTATCAAAAATACTATCTCTAAGTTCACTATTATTAAGTATATTATTTGCTAAAATAACCATTGTTTTTTTAACACTTTCATCCAAATGATTAAAATAATTTATTTTAGACTTTAATAATTCACTAACTTTAGTATAAACATCATAATCACCATTACTCATATAAATTGATACATCGACAAAAACATCATCATCATGTTTCTCTTTAACAAGTAACTTCTCCCTTTGCTTACCATTCTTACAAGTATATAAAGATAACAAAAGACTATATCTAACATTATCCATTAACTTAAAAGCATCAAAAATCCGCATACAAGAATCAATACTTACATCACTATCATAAAAGCCATTTTCATCCATTGCACAAAGTAAATTACTAGCATCATCAATTCCTGACATATAAAATTCTCTCTTACCTGAATTAACATGAGATTTCAAACCATTATAATAATAATACATATCATCATATAATCTTTTCAAAAAAGAAACAGCCTCATTATACTGTGATATTTTATCTCTCATTTCAAAATTCTCAAAATTGATAACAATATATTTAACTTCATCAAATAAAGATAAAGCCAAATCATACGAACCAGAATCATTACTATACACCATTTTAAGAAATTCAAACAAAAAGTCCTTATCTTTTTTAACTAAATTAACATCACCGTCAAATAAAGAAGAATATTTTTGGATAATATCTTGTTCTTGATCTAATTTATTAACTCTATCCATAAGCATATTATAATAACCATTTAATTTATGATAAAATTTACTAATAACTTGCTTATCCATAAATATCCTCCTATCCTATCATAATAAGTATAACACAAAACATAGCAAAAAAAAAGAACCAAATAAAGTTCTTTTTTATTTTGGCTCTAAAATTTTTGATGGGAACAAAAATTTAAGTAAAGCCTTAATTTTATTAAGAAAAACAGTAATAATTTATTAGGTAAAAAAAATTGCTGTTTTTTGTTGCTCTTTAAACTAAAAAATAAACA
>CALVUN010000020.1 GCA_944363595.1 uncultured Bacilli bacterium | reverse complement strand
GACATTAATAATAAAATTAATAAGAAAAAAGAAGAAATTGAGAAAGCTTATTATAATTTGGAAAAAGCTGAAAATTCTTATGATCTTGAACAAGCCGCTGTATTAAGGCACGGTACTATCCCTACTCTTGAAAAAGAATTAGCTACTTTACAGGAAGCTAATAAATCAGATATTTTATCTGATACAGTTGATGATGAAGCTATTGCAAAAATTATTTCTCGTTGGACAAACATACCAATTAGTAAGTTGGTAGGAAGTGAGAGAGATAAATTACTTAATTTAAAAGAAAATATGAAAAAGAGAGTCATGGGACAAGATGAGGCTATTGAACTTGTAAGTGATGCAATAATTCGTGCAAGAGCTGGTATTAAAGATCCTAATCGACCAATTGGTTCTTTCATATTCTTGGGTCCTACAGGCGTTGGTAAAACTGAAATTGCTAAAACCTTAGCTTATGAATTGTTTGATGATGAAAGACATATGATAAGAATTGATATGAGTGAATATATGGAGAGTCATTCTGTATCTAGATTAGTTGGTGCTCCTCCAGGCTATGTTGGTTATGATGAGGGTGGTCAATTAACAGAATCAGTTAGAAGAAATCCTTATAGTATTGTTCTATTTGATGAAATTGAGAAAGCTCATAAAGATGTCTTTAATATATTACTTCAAATTTTGGATGATGGACGTATAACTGATTCTCAAGGTAGAACAGTTGACTTTAAAAATACTATTATTATTATGACATCTAATTTGGGCAGTAATTATATATTAGAAAATCATGATAATGCAAATGAACTTGTTATGCAGGAACTTTATCATACTTTTAAGCCTGAATTTATCAACAGAATTGATGAAATTATTATCTTTAAGTCTTTAACTAAAGATGTTGTTTATAGCATTCTTGATAAAATTATTATGGAAACACAAAATAGATTAAGTGATAAAAATATTACTATTTCTCTTACTGATGAGGCAAAGAAATTTATTATCGACAATTCTTATGATGAAAATTTTGGAGCACGTCCTATTAAGAGATATGTAAGTAAGAATGTTGATACATTAATTGCTAATGAAATTATTTTAGATAAAGTAAAATTTGGTGATAATATTATTATTGATGTTAAAGATAATAAATTATATATAAAATAAATAAGAACCTTTTATAGTTCTTATTTATTTTTTTCTTGATATAAATTAATAGCTTTTTTTAATTCTTCCTTGTCTTTTAATCCTTCGATATATTCTTCACCATTTATAACTATACTTTTTCTAATGACAATATCTTTGGGATTACTTGTATTAGATAAATATATATAACATACTCCTTCATTATTTATTCTCATCACTTCATAATAGTCTTTCCCATCCTCAAGTGTTACAATATCCATTTCTTCCATTATTTACTTACCCCCTTTGACTGAATGTTATTATATTGCTGATATAAAAAATTAGCTTGATTATTTTTATATTCTTCAATATTATTATATCCTAGACTGTTTACATATTTTTCAAAGCTAGTAATATTAGATGTTTTAAATTCTTCATCGATTAAAGATAATTGAAAAATCAAACTATCCATATTATAGGTAACGTCTTTGTCATAATATTCTAATGCCTTGCTTGTTCCATATAACCATAAATCTATATCACCTTGTTCCTCAATTGCTTGAGCTAATTTTGAATGATTATATCCTTGAATACCTGCATTTACATAACTAGTTTCTTTTAGTAGTTCATAGGCTTTACTAGAAATTTCTTGAACAAATTCATGATGTTCTACCATTGTTTCAATATTTTCTGGAATATTGCTAACGGCATTTACTGTTTTAGGAATTATTAAAGCTGATGCTCCAATAATTCCTGTAAGAATAACCGCGATTAGGGCTTTACGACGACGACTTACCATTTCTTTTCTACTTTGTCTTTTTATTGGCCTATTACCAATGCTCTTTTCAACATTAACCATTTTCTTACCTCTTTTCTATTATAAGAATACTATATTTTGGAAGTATCGTCAACTAATTTGACATTAACTTAACACATAAGAAATAAAAATTTTTTTATGTGTTAATTAATTTTTTCCATATAATTATCAATAATAGAATATAAATATGTTTTAACTGTTTTGTTAGTTACTTTAGCAATGTATTTTTGATAGCCTGATAATTGTTTTAAATAATTTTCATCTTTGACATTTTTTAATTTATAATCGATTATATCAACATGATCTTGATATATGAGCATTAAATCAATAATACCATGCATTTCATTTTCCCCATCTTCATAAATAAATTCATACTCTTTATATACATTTGCTTCATTTATTTTTTTTAATAATGGCTGATTTAAAAAATTAAGTAAATATTGATAGTATAATGAATTTTCGTCATTTAAACTTATATTTTTAAAATTTGAAGTTTCAAAATATTCATGAACTTTTAAACCTTCTTTTAGATTTTTACTTTCTTCTTTAGTTATTAGCTTATTAATTTTTTTAGAAAAAGAATTATTATTTAATAATTGATTATCAATATTGAGTTCAGTTACTTCTAATTGATTATTGCATTCCTCTATTAAATTTGCATAATTTATTTTTTTACTTAAATTATAATCATGGGTTAATTCTTCATGTTCTATGTCGATTTGTTTTATATAATCCTTTAGATAAAATGCTATTGAATCAAGAAAATCTGCAAAAGAACGATATGATAACTTAATCGATTCATCAATTTTACTTGAAGTATTTATTTCGTTTTGTGGTTTAACAATTATCATTTTTTCTTTGGCTCTTGTTAAAGCTACATAGAAAAGACGAATTTTTTCAGATATTTCTTCTTTAATATATTTTTCTTTTACTATTTTTTTATATATTGTCTCCCCTATTCCTTCATCAAAGTAGGGACTAATAATCCCATAAGTTTGATCATACATAAATTTGTCTTTTAGATCACTTATATTAAAACTTTTATATAAATTTGCAAAATAACAAATATGATATTCTAATCCTTTTGATTTATGTATAGTCATTATTTTTACAGCATTGTTATCATCTGATATTGGGGTATATTTTATTTCATAGTTATTTTTTATCATATTATCCAAATAAACACTAAACTCACATGGGTCATAACCTATATCTGATAGGCTATTAGCTAAATCAAGGAGTTTATCATATTTAACAATACTTTTATTAATATTACCAATAGTGATTAGTTTTTCATAAATTTCAAATGTATCGATTATTTTAATTAATATTTCTTTACTATTAAGATGATCTATTTCATTACTAATTAAATTAGCTTTTCGATACAAATCACTTTCATAAAAATTTTTATTGATAAAATAATTAAAAATATCATTATCATCTTCACGATAAATAAAACTTCGCATAATACTTATAAATAGATATTTGTATTCATTATCATATTCTTTGTGATGAATTTTAATGACTAATTTTAGTAAATTATTAAGAATAAACATATCTTGATTTGTATTTAATTTTTCATCTTTTAATGTTGCAAGTGGAATGTGCTTATATTCAAAAATTTTTTTAAATAAATCAAACGACGTACTTCGATCTAGCAAAATTACAAAATCGCTATATGTTATTTCTCTTAATTTGAGAGTATCTTTATCAAAAATTTTATAATGACTTTTTATTTTTTTCTCTATATCATTTGCTATTATAAAGCATTCTATTTCCTCTTTAGTGTAATCTGATTTTTTATCATAACTATAAGTATATATATCCATATCATATGTTTGTTCTGTTTTTCCTTCATTGATATATGATGTATTACCAAATATCATTTGATGAGATTCTAAGTAATTAGCACCCCCAATGAAATCATCCATAATTTTATTAAAAATAAGATTAATATTTTCAAGTACTTCTTTTCTAGAACGAAAATTTTTGTTTAAATCTATTTTTATACCATTTTGTTGTTTAGAGTATAAATCATATTTATTTTTAAATATATATGGATTAGCATTGCGAAAACGATATATTGATTGCTTTATATCTCCAACCATATAGACGTTATTATTTGAAATATATGAAATAAATTCTTCTTGTAAATCATTAGTATCTTGATATTCATCAATCATTATTTCATTTAACTTATTTTTTATTTCTTCACATACATCTTTGTTTTCTTTTAAAAGATTAATAGCCATTGTAGCTATATCTGTAAATTCATAGGCATCAAATTTTTCTTTATATGCTGATAATCTTTTATAATAATCTTTTAAAATATTAATAATTGTCTCTATATATTCCTTTGTACTTATAATTGTATTGTAAATGCTTTTTTTATCTTCATATGGAGTTAAATCTTTTATTTCTTTGATTTCTAAACTAATTTTTTCTTTAACACTTTTGGCTTCTTCACTGCTGTTTCTTGGTAAATTAGGCATTTTAATATTCAAATTATTTTTTATTTCTTCATATGTTTTTGAATTAATTAAATTGTTTAAACTTGTAATTAATTTGTCCATATATCCACTATCAACATAATTGGACAAATCATTAAGATTATTTTGAATGGATTTTATTTTAGATAATAATATTTGTTCATATGCTATAATATCACTATCAATTTTTTTCTGATTTAAAAATTTTGTTAAATATGTATTTAAATATTCTTCTTTATTTGATAATAATGATATTTTACTTGCAATATTTAAAATATATTTTTTGATGGCATTATCATCTTTAATGCAAAAATCGTTGATTAATTTACAAAAAGATGGGCTTTCTTCTTGGTATTGCTCTTCAAAAATTTCATTTAGGATTTGTTCTTTTTGAACCTGGATAATACTATCTTCTATGATTGTAATATTTGGTTTAATATTAAGCAGATAATGATATTTTTTAACAATCGACATTGCATAACTGTCAAAAGTCGTAATATATGCTTCATCAATTAATTGTAATTCGGAACTTAGCGATGGTTCTTTTTTAATTGATTTTCTTATTCTCTCTTTCATTTCAAAGGCAGCAGCATTAGTAAAAGTCAAAATTAATAATTCGTTAATGTGAACTCCTTCTTTTAATTTTCTAATTACACGTGCAGTTAATACTGCAGTTTTCCCTGAACCTGCTCCTGCACTGACAATAATATTATTATGGTCAAAATTAATTGCATCACTCTGCTCTTTCGTCCATACTGGCATTTAATTCCTCCTCTCCTAAAAATGATAAATCATTGTATTCTTTTAATATTTGGACATCATCAATGGTCATATGACAAATATCTTTAAATTGACAAAATTCGCATCCTAAATTTTTATTTCCTATTTGCTTTGGGTTAATATCAAAATTGGTATTAGTTATGTTAATAGCTGCTTCTTGGATTTTATCTTCAACTAATTTTGCTAATTCATCAATTTGCGTGTTTGATACTAATTTAGCGTAACTTGCAAAACCTTTATTTGTTGTCTTCATTGATTTAATTATTTGGCTATTATTATAATTTGAATCAACTTGACTTAATATTTCTTCATTATTATTACTATATCCTTGTAATTTTAAATTGTTTTCTTTTAAAGTAAGATAATCAGTTTTATAATCTTTAGCTATTTCATTATTAACAATTGGTTGTAAATAAAAGCCTCCAATAACAACGTTTTTGAGTTTACCTGTATGTTTAGCTAAATATATATATATTGGTAATTGCATACCAATACCATAAATACTTGTTGTTAAATCAAGACTAGGATGTCCTGTTTTGTAATCAATAATTGCAACAATAGTATGGTTATTTTCTTCTTGATATAGAATTTTATCAATTATTCCCATGAATGTAATATTAATATTTCCTTCTATATTTGTATAAATTTTTTCTTCATACAATGCTTTTTTTAACGATATATATTGATATTGTTTATTTATAGTATCAATTATAAAGCTTAATTCTTTTTTTAGCTTCTTCAAAAAAAATCTTTCTTTTGCATCAAAAGGATATTTGCTTTTATTTATGTATTCATTCCATGCTTTATCTAAATTAAAATTTTCTTTAAAAGCAAGAGATAGAACATAATGGAATATATTGCCTATTACAGTCATAAATGTGTCTTCATAGGTATTTAATTTCAATATATTACTTAGATAATAACGAAATGCACATCGATAATAGTTATCAATGCTTGAATATGATAATAATAATTTATTATTGATATATTTTAAAAGATTTTTAGAATCAATACCGGTATATTGATTATTATATTTTTTATATGGTAGAGATTGATAATTATGATACAGTAATGATAGTCTTGATGATTTACTGTTATATTTAATTAAATTGTCAATATCATTTGTTAATTTTATTTTATTACTTAAATGAGAGTGATTATAAGGTAATTCTGGCTTAATGACAGGATAATTTAATTCTTCATTTAAATTAGAAATAATATAACTATTGTTATTGTTATTTAGTTTATATGTTATGGTTAAATTTTTTATATTTTTAATTATATTTTTTATAGTTTCTCTTTCTTTTACGTTAAGCATAGATGTTGTTTCTAATCCTATTTTTTCTTTTAATTCATCATTTAAATACTCTTCATCTTTATAAATATTTGGAATTTTATTTGAAGTAAAATCTAGAAGAAATATATAATCTTCATTAGAAAAATAATTATCTTTTAAGGGAGTAACTGTAATTTGATTTTTATATTTGCCTTGTTGAATATAGGTGTTTTTAAAGTCATAGATTAGCATTTCTTTGACATTTAATATGTTATCAACAAAGGTATATTTGTTAATAATAGTAATTATTTGGTTATAAAGACTATTATTTGTTGGTTCTGATAAATCATATATTTCTTTTATTTGATTTAATGTCATTGTTATATTTTCTTCTAAATGATCAAGAAAATATTTCCCAATTGTTGTGCTATATAAATTTGTTTTATTCAAATTATCTATAGGTATATTATATAATTTAAAGACACGCATAATTATATTGTAATATTCTGTACTTACGTTTGTTAATTTAATGTTATTAATATTTATTCCTTGGTGAATTAGATCAACTATATTACTTGCTACATATTCTACTTCTTCTTCAATCGTATTAAATTCATTTATTGTATGAGAATATTCTTCATTAGTTAAATTTATTATTTCGTATTGAGGATCAATTTGTTTAATAATCTGTTTTTCAAAGTTGAGTAAATTATTATATCCATAAATAATAATATGCTGTTTTTGAAGATGTTCTTTAATAAAAGAATTATAAATTAATAATTTTTTATTTGCCAAATCTTCTTTAATTTTTATTAGATATTGAATTTTTTTATCTTGGTATTGTTTGCTTTCATCTATATAATATAAATTTTTTAAATACATGATAGCTATTTCATATTTTATTTTGTATCTATTAATTAAGTAATAAATTGTTTTTTCATCATAATCAAATAAATAATTATGGATTAATTCATCAATGCTCATAAATTTAATATTTAATAATGGATTGATTTTTCTAATTTTTTTTATAGTATTATTTTTTATTTTATTTGGTAAAATAATAATGCTATTGTCTTTAATTTCTATTTGTTTTTTCATATTTACTACCACCTACTTTATTTTTGCTTTTATTATGATATGAATTTATTTTGACGTAATATTTTATAGTTTGATGGGATATCTTCTTTCATGTAATAAAACAATAACATACAAATGTTCGTTTGTCAATGCTTTTTTTAATTTTTTTAATTTGATCAATTATTTTATATATTATTTATTTTTATATTATGCTATTTAAAATAATGGCCAAAGTTATTCCTAATAGTGTTCCTAAAAGCACTTCGATTGGTTTATGACCTACTTTTTCTTTTAATTGCTGAAACTGTTTTTTTAAATTCATTTTTTTGGTTAACTGATTTATAATTACTGCTTGTTTACCTGTCTCATATCTTACACCCATTGCATCATAAATAACAACAAAAGCAAAAATAAGACTTACAGCAAAAATAGGACTTGTTATTCCCTCGTTTAAAGCAATGACGGTAGTTAAACTTGCTACTAGAGCACTATGAGAACTTGGCATTCCTCCGGCACCATCTAATAATCTTTCTAAATCAATTTCACTATTTTTTAAAGATTCAATAATAAATTTAATAACTTGCGATACGATAGCACATAATAATGGTATTATAACAAATTTTAATTCACTCATACTACACTCCTAACTTATTCAAATTTTTTAAGAAATTTTTACTTTTTAAATATAAACCTGCATAACGATCATAGTAGTCGTCAATAAATGTATTTATTTCATATTTAACGCGATCTGATATATCCAGTTTGGTGATTTTGCCAATATCAACATAATAAAACATGCGAATTAGTTTAACTGTCTTACTTAATGCTACTGGTTCATTTGCTAGACAATTTTTACAAAGATATCCTCCTTTATAGCTTGAAATAGTTACAATATTATTGGTGCTTCCACAGTTTACACATGAATCAATAATTGGCCTGATTCCTAAATAATCTAACATCTTTAGTTCAAAAATATTAGTTATTACTTGGGCATCAAAACCTTCATCTATTTTAGTTAAACTATCAATATAAATTTTATAAATATTTTTATTATTTTCATGTTTATATACTTGTGATGCTAATTCACTAATAAAAGTTGCGTAACTTATTTTAATTAAATCTTTTTTTATATTTTTATAATTATTTATAATATCAACGGCAATTAAAGATGATAGTCCTTTTTCTTTATAATTAATATGAAAAAGACCATAGGTTAATTTACTTATATTAGCTTTAAATGGGTTTTTTACTTTCTTCGCCCCATGTGCTATTACGCCAATTATTCCATGATCTAGACTAAAAATATTAACAATTTTACTTGTTTCTTTATAATCTACTTCGCTTATAATTATGCCTTCAATTTTTTTTATCATACTAATCACTTTCTTTTTTCTTATACTTTAAGTAATCTTCTATTTTACCTGTCTTTTTAAATTGTTCCCACTCTTTATTCTTTTTCATTTTATCACCTCTTCTATTTATATATTGAGGTGTATTTTTGTTTTTTATACACCAAAATCTTTAAAACCAATTTCATTTAAAAATTTTTCTTTATCACGCCATTTAGGTACAACTTTGACATATAATTCTAAATATACTTTTTGTCCTAGAAACTTTTCAATATCTTTTCTGGCAAGAATACCAATTTTTTTTATCATACGACCTTGCTTGCCAATTATTATTTTTTTTAAATTATCACGATCAACAACTATTAAGCCATTAATATTTATGATATTTTTTTTCTTTTCAATTTTTTCAATGATGCAAGTTACTGAATGTGGCACTTCTTCATCTGTTAATTCAAGTATTTTTTCTCTAATTAGTTCTGATAAAATAAATTCTTTTGAACTACTTGTAATTGTATCTTTATCAAAATATTGAATTTCATCTTTTAAATATTTTTTTAATACATCAATTAAATGGTCGATGTTTTCGTGTTTTGCTGCGGACACAGGAATAATCTCGTCAAAATTATATAATTGTTGATATGCATCAATTTTTTTAAGAATTTCTTCTTTAGGTAATTTATCAATTTTATTTATAATTAACATGGTTGGTTTATTAGCATTTTTTAATACTTCTAAAATAAACTTGTCCCCAGGGCCTATATTTTCAGTTATGTCTGTTACTAACAAAATAATATCAACATCATTAATCGAGAAATAGGCTTGTTTATTTAATACTTTGCCTAATTTGTATTTAGGCTTGTGAATACCTGGTGTATCTACAAAAATCATTTGGACATCATCTTTAGTATATATTCCTTGAATATTATTTCTTGTTGTTTGGGCTTTATCTGATGTAATAGCTATTTTTTTCCCTATAATGCTATTTAATAAGGTTGATTTACCTACATTTGGACGACCGACGATACTTATAAAACCACTTTTCATTTTTTCCTCCTTTGATTATCTTATCATATTTATTATTTTGGGAACAAATATTAAAAAACCTATGATAGCTGAGAAAAAAGATATAACTAAAACAGATGCTGATGCAATATCTTTAACAGCTTTGGCTAATGGATGTTTTTCTAAAGTGTATAGATCAACTACTCGTTCTAATGCTGTATTTAAAAGTTCTAAAATTAAAACAAAACATATTAATAATAAAACTACAACATATTCCCAAGTTTCTAAGTCAAAGAAAAAACTTGCTATTAATACAATGATTCCTATAGCCATTTCTATCCGAAAATTTCGTTCATTTTCTAATGTATATCCTAGTCCATCAATACAATGGCCAACGCTTCTTAAAAATTTACTTTTATCTTTTAATTTCGTACGCATTTAATAACTCCTCCTGTTTTGCAAACATTATTTTTTCATCTTTAGCTGTCATGTGATCATATCCTAGTAAATGTAACAAGCCATGAGTTGCTAGAAAGCATACTTCTCGCTGCCTACTATGACCATATTCTTGGGCTTGTTCATATGCTACATCGATGGCAATATAAATATCACCTAGAATTCTAAATTCTAGATTAGCAATATCACTATTGTCCCCATCCTCAAGAGCGAAACTAATGACATCTGTTATGCGATCAACATGACGATATTGTTTATTAATTTCGTGAATCTTATCATTAGTTACAAAAATGATATTAAAGTTAGCATTTTGTAATTTTTCTTTTTTAATAATAAAATTTAAATAATCTTTTAAAAAAGGAATTTCTTCTATTTCTTTATTGTATTCATTAATTATTTCAAACATTATAGTATCATCCCCTTGTATATAAAGCTAAATAAACTCATAAAATCTAGATTGAATGAATATACAATAATAGCAATCATTATAATTATAGTTATAATATTCATAAACCAATCTCGTTGAAGAGCTTTTGGTAGTTTACTGCGAATTGCTTCTAAAGATATGTAAATTAAAAAGCCAATTATACCACCGATTATATTTAAAATTATGTCATCTATATCGAAAACACGTCCTATATTTAATTGAACAATTTCAATAGTTGCTGATGCAATGATTGTCAATATAGCGATAGTAGATATTTTTTTACTTTTAAGGAAATATGAAGCAAAGAATCCGTATGGAATGAACATAATTATATTACCAACAACATTTCTTAGAAATTTGGCACTACCAAAATCATATCGAAATATTTCTTTAAATGGGACAAAATTTGATTCACCAAAATTAACATCTTGAAAAGTTACAACGTGGAATAGGCAAAGAATGTATACAATAAAAACTAAATATAATATTTCTTTATATAATGAAAAATTATTTTTATGTTGCATAAGATATACAATTCTCATACTTGCTAAAATAACTGTAATAATTATAATCATAGGCCAAACCCCTGGTAAAATTTCGTTAATAACATTTTGGATAAACATACTTCTCTTTCCTCCTAACAATATTGATTTATTATATTGTTTCTTTGCTTTTTTTGCTTTAGATGTGTGTTTCTCTTCCTATAAATCTATCTTAATTATACTTCATTTTATCAAGAAACACAAGATGATTATTTTTATCTTTTTTTTGACACAATTTTTCCTTTCAATTATATTATTAATGTTATTTTAGTTATTTCCTTTTAAATAGTAAACTTTTTTTATAATTTTTTTTACTTGGTTATTATACAATTATTTTACATTTTGAATATATTAATTTTATGCTTTTAATTTTCTGTTTGATTATTGTTAAGATTTTCTTCGCTAAATTTTTCTTCTTTACCTATATTTTCAATAACACTTATAAATAATTTTAATTTTATCTTAGATGCATCAGTGTTTTTTTCTAAAATGGTTACTTTTTTTATTTCTTTAATTTTATCATTTTGACCTTTTAACTTTTCTTCTGCTTTGGATATGGCTTTGGCAATGGCTTCTTCTTCAGTATAAAATTCATCAATGACATTTAATTCATATTGTTTTTCTTTCGTTAAACTTATTGGTAACCAGTTATTTTTTAATAAAATTTTTGATTTGGTTTTATAAGTTGTAAATTTTTTAAAATTAAATAAAGAAAATTTATGATTTAAGAAATTTAGACTATATACAGTTTTTACTTTTCCTGTTGCAGTTTCTTCACGGTAAATAAAAGGATACTCTACTGTTACTGTATACCATACTTCTCCAAAAACTTGACCTTTAGCACTAGTTGGTTTCACAGTATTATCGGGTAAAGTAATTGTTCCCGAGATGATTACATCACCTTTAGATACATAATTATTTATTTCTTTTATTTTTTCGCCTTGTATGGCATCTATTTCAGTTATAATTGCATTTTTAGTAGATACTATATGTTGATAACTTACATCATTGTTTTCTTTGTTTATTAATCTTTCTTGTACTCGTACTATGTATTTTGTTCCTACTGTTTCTATTTCAATCCACTCTAAGTTTTCTTTATTATTTTCTAGAATTTTTGCTTCAATATCTTCCAACTCTTGATAATTTTTTTTAAATGTATATTTTTTTAGTCCATAATTATCAAGTTCATCTTTAACTAATTTTACTATTTTGTTTGATGAATGTATAATTGATACATTAAATATAATATTAGAAAAGAAATATAATAAAAAGATACCTAAAATTAAGAAAATTATTAAAAATATGTTACGACGAATTATATCTTTTATCTTTAGTTTACCGTACTTTTCTATAATGCTTATTTCGTATGTAGTTTTATCTTTGATTATTTTTAGATAATCTTCATATTTTAATATAATATGGATTTCTTTATATGATATGGGAATTACTTTTATTAAGGGTATTTGTTTTTTTATAAGTCTTTTTAAGTAGTTATTGGTGTTTCGACCTGTAACTTTAATTTTTATGATACTTTGAAATCGATTAAGAAAATTATTACGCATAGTATCACCCTTAATTAATTTTATTATATTTTTATTAATTTATGTTTGGTTATCATTAAGACTTGTTATTTCTCCTGTTATTAGTATTTCATTATCGAGCATTTTTGTTATTACTAAATTATTGCCATTAATAGTAAAAATTCCATCTTTATATTTTATATCAATTTGTTTTGAATTAAAATTTACTATTTCATCATAATTATTAACATTTACGTTTTTGTTAAAATATGTTACTTTGAAAGTATTATCATTTAAAAATTGATTAAGTTCATCATGTATTTTCATATTTAATTTACCTCCATGATAATATATGCTTTATTTATTTTTATGTTTGCGAAATTCATTAATAATAGTTTTTCTTAGTGATAAAAGAGCATAAATATTAATAATTGATAAAAAAGCTACGAAAATATCAACAATATTCCAAAGAAATGTTGCATGTATAATTCCCCCTATAATAATGATTATAATTGTTATCATTTTAAAAAAAGTAAGAAATTTCTTTTTTAATTTTGGAAAAAGAAATTTTAAATTTGCTTCACCATAATAATATCCTGATATAATTGTTGTAAAGGCAAAAAGAATTGTAACAGTTACTAATGTTATGTTTCCTAATTTACCTAAATGTTTTTGAAAAGCAAATGATGTTATTTCAATTCCATTTATATTATCTAAAACCAGCGATTGATAATTAGTGGTTAAAATAATGAAAGCAGTAATTGTACAGATAATAAAAGTTGTAAAATGGATACCTAGGACTTGTGTATATCCTTGTTTAACTGGATCTTCATTAGTAGCAGATGAACTAATTGCACTAGTACCTAGTCCTGATTCTGTGGCAAATATTCCTCTTTGGATTCCTATAATAATGGTTCCAATTAAACCTGCTTGTGCACTTTTTATAGTAAAAGCATCTTTTATTATTTGTTTTATTATACTTGGGAATATTTGAATATTGTTTATTATTATGAAAAGACCCAAAGCTAGATAAAATGCTCCCATAATTGGTACTATTTTAGAGGAAAAAGTTGCTATTTGTTTAACTCCTTTTAATATAACTAGGGCTGTTAATACACCTATAATTAAAACAATTATAATTGGTTTTATAGGAGTAATGGTATTTATGACAGTTACAATAGTATTTGATTGAATTGAAAGGAAACCTGCAATGTAAGCAATGATTATGATAATAGCATATAAAATGGCTAAATATTTATTATGTAATCCTTTTTTTATATAATATGATGGACCTCCTTTGTATATTTTACCATAATCTTTTTCATTATATATAACGCCTAAAATTGATTCAGAAAATGTATTAATAGCACACAGTAATGAACTTATCCACATCCAAAAAATGCTACCTGGTCCTCCGATATATATGGCTAAGGCTACACCTGCAAGTGAGCCTACTCCTATTTTAGCGGCTAACGACATCGATAGTGACTCAAAAGAATTGATTGTTTCTTTATTTTGAGAATTATTTTTTAATGATAATATTATTTTGGAGATATTTAATTGACTAAATTTTAATTTTATTGTGAAATAACATGCAGAAATTAAAATCATTATTGTAGCTATACTCCAAATTAAGCTATTGCTATATTTAGATAATTTATTAAAAAAAAGGCTTATTATTATGGTTATTATAAAAATAATTGTTATTAGACAATTGATAATTTTTTGTTTTTTCATTTTATCACCATTTATATTCTAATATATTTTAATTGCAAAAATTGTCATATTTTTGGTAAATTAGGTTATAGTTGTGTTTTTTTATAAGCTTTTTACATATGTTATATTGAATATAAAAAAGGGGTGGATTATATGTGTAATAACAATGACAATACTTCTTGTGAAAACTGTATTGCTGATGTGTTAAAGGTAATACTATTATTGCAACAAAGTGTTTGTCCAAATGATAGTTGTTTAGAAACTTGTGATAAAGGATTTTTAGGACAAAGTTGTACTTTCTTCTGTAATACAAGACCAATAGTTCTTTATACATGTGGAGGTGGTAATACACCAGTTGCAATGCCAATTAGTAAAAGTCCTACAGAAACAGTTACATCTTCAGTGTTTAGATTAGAAAAATTAGATGGTTGTTGTGCTACTTGTCGTGTTTTAGCACCAAATACTGACTCTACAACAACATTTCCGTTTATGGCAACTAATTCATTTTTTACGATTAATCTAAATTGTGTATGCTCACTTAGATGTTTAGATGACACTTTTGTTGAATGTATGTAATAATTAAAATCTATACAATATTAAATGTATAGATTTTAAGGTTTAACACAAGAAAAGGATTTATTTTTATGATATTTCTAAATTGTTAATAAAAGCAGCAAAAAAAATTGCTGCTTTTTAATTGGCTTTACATAAATTTATTCATTTGTTTCATCATTTGATTTACTTGTTTTTGTGATGGAGTTCTTCCCATTTGACTCATCATTGTCTTAATCATTTGTTCATTAATTGGGGGATTTTTCTTTAAATATTTTTTCATATACATTCTTGCAATGAAAAAGCCTAAAATGGCCCCCACAACAAAGCCAATAACTAAATATAATATATCTTGTAACATAATATTTTCCTCCTATTGATATTGTACAATATTAAATTCTTTTTGGCAATTATTTTTTCTAATTTTGTCTAGCCAAAAATAGTCTTTATTAATAAAATCACAAACAAAAAGATTATTTGAATATGACATAATTATATCTAAGAACGTTGGGTAATTAACAGTCGATTTTATTTTTAAATTGGCACTACCAACGATTAATTTGGATGAAGATGTTTTTGTATTTAAAATATGTATGTTTTGATTGTGAAGATAATTATTGCATCCTTTATATACTTCATAAATGTATTTATTTAGTTTTGATTTAGAAAAGGGTATTGCTAATTGTTCATACATACGATATGTTAACATTATATCATATTCTTTACTATAATATAATTCTTCTAACATTTTGTATATTTTATAGGGCTTATCTTGATATACATAAGCAAAATAGCTGTTGATTTTAAATATATAATATGTTTTCATTTTATCACCATATTAATTATATTAAAAACTGACAGCTATTTTTGTCGTTTTTTGTTTTTTATAAACTATTTTTTATTTTTATAACAATACTTGGTATATCAATTTCAAAATCTCGTGTCATATCATCATAGCTAGCACTTTTACCAAAATGAGTAAGAGCAATTACATCATCTTTAGAATTAACAAATTGATACCAATTAGAATCATTTGAATATTCAATAACAATACGTTTATATTTGGGAGGTAAAATTTCATTTTGGTAATCTTCACTTTGTTTTAAAAAGTTTTCCATATTTGGCATACTAACTACCCTAGCTTCAATATAACTTTTCATTAATTCATCTTTTACTTTCATTGCAACATCTACTTCACTTCCTGTAGCAATTAGAATAACGTCTAAATTATTTTTTACTTCACTAATAATATATCCTCCCATAGCTACGCCATTTGGGCTTGTATGTTTATAAGTATTTGTATGACATCTTGAGATTAGCAAGGCACATGGAGCTGCTTTGTTTAAAATTTCATTCCAAGAACCTATTAATTCTTTATAATCACATGGTCGATAAACAGTAAATCCAGGAATACTTCTTAACATACCAATTTGTTCAACTGGTATGTGTGTTTCACCATCTGGACCAACATTTAAGCTATCATGTGTAAAAATATATGTTACTGGAAGATTCATCATTGCACTCATTCTTATTGATGGTTTCATGTAATCTGAAAAGGCAAGAAATGTACTGCCAAATGGCCTTAAACTAGTTAATGCTAATCCATTCATAATAGCTCCCATTGCTTGTTCACGAACACCAAAATGAATATTTTTCCCTTTATAATTGTCAATACTAAAATCTCCTTTTCCTTTTAAGAATGTTTTAGTAGAATTTACTACATCAGCACTCCCACCGATAAAATGAGGTATAAACGCTGATATTACATTCATTACTTGATAATTTATATCACGCATAGAACGATCAGTGAATAGTTTTGATGTATCGATGACTTTATCTAATTTTAAAGTTATTTCTTCTTGATTTATTATACTATTTAAAACGTCAATTTGTTTTTCGTCGTGCTCATTACAGTATTTTTCATATTCACTATACCAATAAGCATAATTATCACTAACACGATCTTTAACATAATCTCTTAATTTTTTTACATTTTCATTATCATAGGTAAAAGCTCCTAGTCCTTTTAGTTCTTCGCGTATTTCCGCTAAATCATCTTTTTCAAGTGGTCCGCCATGAACTTTATTTGTCCCTTCATATTTAGAAAATTTACCAAGAGTTGTATTAATACCTATAAGAGTTGGTTTTTTGTTTTTTCTAGCGGTTGTTAAAGCTTTATTTATATCATGAACATTTTCTCCATTTTTGACATATAGTACGTCCCAGTCCATAGCTAAAAAGCGATCAGATACTGTTTCTGTAAATGTTTTTTCTATATCACCATCGAGACTTACTTCATTCATGTCATAGATAACTATTAAATTATCTAAGCCTAAATTTCCTGCTAGGGAACATGCTTCATATGATATGCCTTCCATCATATCACCATCACTACAAAAAACAAAAATATCATAATCAAATAAGGTGTTTTTTTTGCTATTAAAATTGCTTTCTAAAAATTTTTCACCAATTGCCATGCCAACAGCAGTTGCTAATCCTTGCCCAAGAGGGCCTGTTGTAACTTCGATACGGTCTTGAATATTATATACTGGATGACCAGGACATCTAGAGTCTAATTTTCGAAAGTTTTTTAAATCTTCCATAGAAAATTCATCCATTACTATATGCATCGTTGCATATAGTAATGCTGATCCATGCCCTGCTGACATGATAAATCGGTCACGATTGACCCAATTATGTCTTTCTAAGTCAAAATCTAATTCATTTGCAAACAATGTATAAATAATTGGAGCAGCACCTAAGCAAATACCTGGGTGACCACTTTTTGCATTATCAATCATATCTAAAGATAATAATCTAATATCATTAATTATTCTTTTTTCATTATATTTTGCCATAATTCTTTAACCTACTTTCATATTAATTATATCAGAAATTGTAAAAAATAGAAATGTTTTTTACAAAAATTAAAAATTGTTTATGTTAATTTTTTATTCGAATTGTTTTTGGGGAATAAAATTACTAGCAAAATGGTATTTATGGCGATTGACAACATAGAAATAGCCTATTATTGAAAAACAAAGAGCTCCAATAAAATTAACAAATAAGTCGCTCATAGTATCATTTATTCCAATATCTAAATAACCATTATTGATTGTTGCTTTATTTAATTTGTTATTGCTATCATTAAAATATATATCAGTATATTGGATATTATCAATGACAATTACTTTATTGCTTTTATCAGGATTTAACTCAACTGTTGCAATTTTATTTACAATTGTATCTTTTTGCATATCTAAATTTAATAATTTGTCAGAACCATATTCAAAAAATTCCCAAACTACACCAATTGTCATACTAAAGCAAAAAGCTACTATAGTTAAATAGATTGGAGATAATTTTACTTTTCTACTATTTTCATTGAGTAAATCGACAAGACTAAATCCTATTCCTGCAGCTAAAAAGCCATTTATAGTATGAAGCATTGTATCCCAATATGGGATTAAACCATAAAAATTTCTAATTTCGCCTAAAATTTCAGCACTAAAAATAAAAAGAAAAATTATTATTTCTAATAAATTAGGAAGTTCTATTTTAAATTTTTTTTGAATAAAAAAAGGTATTGTAAAAAGAACTAGAGACAAAACACATAAAAAAGCATTATTATACTCCCCTCTTATTATTTGTAATATTAAACATAAAATTACCAAAAAACGTAATATAAAATAAACAATAATGGAACTTTTTTTTGTTTCATTATATGTTTTTTTTATTTCTTTTATAAATTTTGACATACTACTACCTCCAAAATATAAAGTAATAATTTTTATTTATTCCATAAATTGGAACTATATTCGCCTTTTGTTATGAGCTTTTGGATATTTTTAATAACTTTATCTAAATCTTCTTTATATGTTATGCCTAACCATAATGCATCAGTATTTACAACTGATACACTTACTTTATTTTCTTTAACTAATTCGGTTACAATATCAGGAATTAAAAATTCACATTCCTCTAAATTATTTTTATTTTTTTCAAAAAATGTATGAATTTTTTCATCTAAATATTTAAAAATACTAGGTGTGAATCCAAACATATTCATGGAAACTACTTGTTCTTTTGTTACAGTAAATTTTGGTTCGTTAGATAATGGAGTAGCTTCAATGATACCATTTTTTTCTTGAACATTGCTTTCTATTATTTTAATTAATTTGTTATTTTTGACGTCACATACTCCCCTTTTGACTGATCCGTTTTCAGTTAAAGTGTTAGCAATTTGATAACCAACAATAGCATAATGATTTTCTTCTTGATTTTTTCTAAGAAAAGTAGCAATTTGACGAAATGCATCACGACCATAAAAATCATCAGCATTAATTATGGCAAATGGTTCATTTATAATATCTTTTGCTGCTAAAACAGCATGCCCTGTTCCCCAAGGCTTTGTTCTATTAGTTAAGTGTTGGTATTTAAGTGGAATTGCATCTTGTTTTTGAAAAACATAAGAAACAGAAATGTATTTTTCAATTCTAGTTCCAATTGTTTTTTTAAAAATTTCATAGTTTTCTTCTTTTATAATAAAAACAACCTTATTAAACCCTTCTTTGATAGCATCATAAATGGAATAGTCTATAATAAACTCTCCATTAGGACCGACAGGTTCTATTTGTTTTAATCCTCCAAAACGACTACCCATACCTGCAGCCATTATTAATAATGTCATAAATATATCATCCTTTCTAATTTTATTTTATTTAATTATAACATATTATTTAATTAATTCAAAAAAAATGATATTGATAATACTAATTATTATAATTTTATGTTCTTTTATAAATAATTAATTTGTTTTTTTTAATAAAATGGTATTAAAAAATAGATAAAACATAATGTTATCTTATTTTAAGTATATCATTGTTTTATCTATTTTAATTTAGAATTTGACATATTTGTTGGTATCGTAGACTATTCCATCTACTTCTAGATAAATGGAATAATTCCCTTTTAATCCTATTTCATTAATATATTTAGTAATAGTAATTCCGTTTTCATTTTCTTCATCGGTAAATACATCAATGCATAAAGCAGTATATGGTTTTTTACTTATTGGTACATTATATACTTTTGAAACTAAGTTTTTATATAATAATACATTTACATTGGTTCCTTTTTTAAATTGGCCTGTAAAAACAAGACGATCTTTTTCTTTTGTAAAAGAAATATTATGTTCTTCTTCTATTTCTTTTATATTTGATGTATTTAGAATTGGACCATATTTAGTTTGGTTTACTTCTGTTTTTCCTAAGTTTCCTAATTCTTTGGCTTCTACTAGTTCATATTCATCGTTACTATATAATGACATTTTTTCAACACGATAATTATTGGTTGGTAAAATTATTTCAAAGATTACTTCATCATTTAGTAATTCAACTGTATCTGATTCTAAGCGATCAGAACCTCCTAATCCAGCTGGTTGATTTTGTACTTCACCATTTTTATATACAATACCGCCGGAATGAACAATATAATGATTTTCAGCTAGATAATCAACATCTGAAATATATGGTGAGTAAAAAGAACTTCCTCTTTCTTTACCATATTCCCAAATTTGTTCTATTGTCATATTATCAGTATCTATTTTATACATTACACCTCTAGTATAGCTATTGATGGCACTTACATATTCATCTTTATTTTTTGATTTATTGTTACCATTATCAAGTATGAAAACATACCCTTCAGGAGTAATCATCGCAGCATGCTGGCTCCATTGCCATTCAAAATTTTCACCAATAGGTGTAAAAAAGTATTTTTGATATTCTTCACTCCAATTTGTTGGATCACCAATTATCCAATTTAACTTTCCTGTATCATAATCAATGTTAATGACTGCGTCTTGATGACGTCCTGATAATGTAATTGAATTTGTTTTTCCGTCATACCAAACTGAATTATTATGAAACCAGTCATATGCTGTCCAATTTTCACTTTTACCATCTTCCATATTTAATATATCTTTTAAATCATATTCTTTTACAATATTTCCTGTTTGCCTATCTAATTCGACTACGAAATCTTCTACTGTTCCTTCTTCGTTGTTAAAATCATCACTTGCTACTAGTAAATTTCCATTTGGTAATTCATCATAATCATGATGATAACCACCTTTCAAACTGTATTCATTATATATTTTACCTAATAAGTCAATTTCATATAATCCAGTCATATAATAAGGTGAATTTATCCGTCTTTCTGTACTTATTAGCATATGACCATTTTCTAATCTACTTATATCCCATAGTGCATTTGTAGTTAAGTACCACCTAACATCGCCGTTTATATCATATGCACATGTATATCCTTTACTTGATGGACTAAAGAAATATAACTCATTTGATAAATATTCTTTAGATGCTGTTACACTTGTTGGTAAAATAAAGTCATCCGGTAATTTTTCTGTTTTTATTGTTATCGTCTTAGTTATTTCTTTATCATTTTCTATATAATTTATAATTATTTTGTTTTCATAGTCGGCATATAGTCCATATATTGGTAAATAATGCTGTGTTTCTTCTGTGAATGTATGTTCATATGTTGTATGTTCATCTTTACCAACAATAGTTATTTTGGGTGCTACTTTAGTCGGTGTTTCAAAAATTACTAGTGCTGTTAATGGAGAAATATGATATGGATTTAAAATTATATTTGGATTGTCAATGGTAAATCCTTCTGATGTAAATTGTGCTTCATAATTGCTTTGCATAGCTACTAAACTTTGAGTTTCCTCTACAGAGGAATAATTTTTACTTTTGTCATCTAAGTACCAAGCAATAGTAATTAATAATAATATTACCAATAATATTACTATAGCAATCATTATTTTCTTTTTCTTTTTTTTCATTCTTTTACCTCTCTTTCTTCTCCATTTTAATGCTGTAACTTATAAATGACAATAAAACAGAGGTTGAAAAAACTCAACTATAGGTTGAGTTTTTATTCTGTACAACTTTTATCTAATGATAATGGTACTTTATATGATGTTATTTTATTATTTTTATCTGTAGCATTAATTATTAGATAAAGACTATTATTAGAATATTCTTTACATGTCCTGGCGTAATTATCAATATTAAATTCTACTTTTTTTAGAAACTCTTCTAATGTAATTGTAGTATCTTCTTCATAAATATAACTACTTATTTTATTTTCTATATTATTATTTGTTTCATATAAATTACATTCTACTTTTTTATAATTTGTATTATCATTGCCACCACAGTAATCTATTTCTGATATGTATATAGATGACTTTTTGGTGTTATAAGCTATACTACCAGAAATTGTAAATTCATTGCAATTTGATGTTAATGTCTTAAATTCGAAATCTTTTTCATGAGTTAATAATAAAATTATTATTACTGATAATAATATAATAATAGTAATTATTAAAATTAAGGCAATTTTTTTGATATGATTTTTTTTATTATTAGGTGTTATTTTTCCGTTAAGAAAATCATCAATATTAATATTAAAATCTTTACTTATTTGTTTAATTAACGTAATATCAGGAATATTTTTACCATTTTCCCATTTACTAACTGCTTGGTAAGTAACACCATACTTTGTTGCAAATTCCGTTTGAGTTAAATTATTTTTTGTTCTAATTTCTTTTATTATTTGTCCAATTTTTTCTTGATTCATTATGTGTGCTCCTTTTTAACTTTATATGTATATTATAGCATGAATGTTTTTTCTTGTAAATTAATGAAAAATTTCTTTTTTTTAATATTAAAAAATTTTTACATTATTATTAGTTGTTTGAAATACGACATTTTTTTATTTCTTCATATTATAAGTGTGAAAGGAGTAATAAATATGAATGAAGAAATTATGGAAAATAATAATTACAACTGTGAAAAAAATGCTAATCAAAAAGATGAATGCTTATGCAAAGTAATTGATTGTTTATGCAAGGAAGGTCCTACTGGTCCTAAAGGTGCTACTGGGGCTACAGGACCTACTGGAGCTACTGGGGCTACTGGTCCTACCGGAGCTACTGGGGCAACTGGACCTACTGGGGCAACTGGACCTACCGGAGCTACTGGACCTACCGGAGCTACTGGAGCAACGGGACCTACTGGAGCTACTGGGGCAACTGGTCCTACTGGGGCAACTGGACCTATCGGGGCTACTGGAGCAACGGGGCCTACTGGAGCTACTGGACCTACCGGAGCTACTGGAGCAACGGGGCCTACTGGAGCTACTGGAGCAACTGGCCCTACCGGAGCTACTGGAGCTACCGGAGCTACTGGGGCTACAGGGCCTGCCGGTCCAGGAACAACATTAGATAGTTATGCCATGGTACATGATAGAACTGATTCAACTGTTGGTGTACAACAACCTGTTATGTTTCAAACTGTAAACATATCTAATAAAATTTCTTACGATCCTAATACTGGAGATTTTTCAATCCCTGAAGCAGGTATTTATTTAATACATTGGTGGATAAATGTTCGTCATAGTGACAAAAAAAATGCTAATTGTGAGCCTAAGGCTTTGGGCATTGAACTTCATCAATTCTGGCCAAGTGATGTATTAATTGCTCATTCTTCTACTCATAATAAATTAACTTGTTGTGACACTGGTACAATCAATGGAACTGCTATTTTTGAAGCCTTACCTGGTGCAAGTTACAGATTAATTAATACTTCAGATGTTGATATTAAGTTAGTACCAAATGATCTATATTCAGCAGCGGTTTCTATTTCAAAAATATTTTAATTACATAATAAAAATCAAGGTCTAAATGAACTTATTTCATTTATCCTTGATTTTTTTATTTTTTTATGATGCTAGTGATTAGATTTCACAATATTTATTTAACTTTTTTTATTATATTTTTTCTTTAATTCTTTCTTTCATATATTTATTTATTATGTTCATTATATTTTCAAATTTATCTTTTGTAGATTTTTCTTTGAATTTAAATCTGTTATATATTTTATTATAATATTTGTTCTCATATATTATTTTTAATCCATAATTATAATTAAAATCAAACACATATGCAAAATGGGCCACTAATAAATCTACATGATTTTTTATTTTTTTATAGTTAATATTCTTGTCTTCTATAAATTCTCTGTATATTTCTTCTGATATTTTTTCATCTTCTAAATTGTTTGTTTCCCAAACTGTTTTTTTATCTTCTATTGTAAGCAAATATATTATATCTGTTTTATCACTATCTCTTATAAGTTTTACATGCAGTAATTCTTTTTCTGATAATCCTTCTGTTATGTTATTTTTATCTTTATTATGATTTATTATTGCTAGTTTTATGATTTTATCATATTTTTCATCTTTTATAAATTCTCTTATCAAGCCATTATCAAACAATATTTCAATAGCTAATTCAGCATGGTTTATACTAAAACGGTCAACAAAAGTGTTATATCTTTTTATTTGTTCAAACCTACCTATATCGTGTAGCAAACCTATTAGCTCTGCAAGTTGAATATCTTCTTCTGATAATTTTAAACTTATTGCCATATCTTTTGATATCTTTGATACTCTTTCTATGTGAGAAATTTTTAATGCTATTTGGGGATTTGTTATATCATAATTTTTTACATATTTTTTTAATGCTTCCTTAGCTACTTTTATATCTATCATTGTAATACCTCTTCCATATTTAATTGACTTTATATTAATAACTTTTATAATATATTTATTATATTATTTTTTAAAATATTCTCTTTTTCTTTTGATGTTATATTCATATTATTTATTGCATCAATTATTTCTTTAGTTGCTCCTGCTGGTGGTATTCCAAGTGGTGCATCTGTTCCAAATATTAAATGATTTACTCCAAAATAGTCAGCAGCTAAGTCAAGTGCTTTGGGATTGCCTAAAATGGACGTGTCTACATAAAATTTTTTAAAGTCTTTTTCTTTTTCTTCTCCTAAAATATACTTGACCCTTCCTGCAAAAAATGGAATCATTGCTCCCGCATGATGAACAATTATTTTTAGATTAGGATATTTTTTTAGAATTCCAGCATTTACAATTTCCATCATTGCTTGTGAAAGTTCATATTCCCAACTGAATACAATATTATTATCTGGTTTTCTATTATCAAATACTGGATGCATCCAAATTGTTAAATTATATTTATCTGCATACTCAAATACTTTTAAATACTCTTCATCAGATATGCTTTTTCCTAAAGCCCTAGTAAATATTTGAATACCGTATAATTCTTTATTTGGTATCACTTGATTCTCTATTATATCAATAGCGCCTTCAATATTGTTCATTGGTATCATTGCAACGCCACCATAAAACATATCAGAATTATCTTTTATCACTTGAATTAATTCATTATTTGCCTCTTTGCAAAGTTCATAAGATTTTTCTCTATCGGTATAATCTTCTGGATTGACATTTACATATGATATGATTTGTTTTACTCCTGCAGTCATTGTTTCTCTACGTTTCTTCATATTTGTTAATACATCATTGTTAATAAATGGAATCTTTTTAGGTATATCAGGATTTATTTCAAGCATTTTATTATAAAAGTTGGGAAGTAATACATGAGCAAATGCATCTATTTTCATACTTCTATTTTCCTAACCAAGAATTAATTTCATCATTAGTTATATTTCCTGATAATCTTTTGCCACTGATAATATTTAGGCTTGGATATTCATTTTTTAAGTTATTTATACTCATTTCAATGCCACTGCCTCCCGATGTAGCAAACAAATATATTTTTTTATTTTCTAATTTAGTATTTTCAATAAAAGTATTAATAATTCTGGGAGCTAGTCCCCACCAAATAGGGTAACCTATAAATACAGTATCATAATTTTCTATGTCGTTTAATTTAACTTTTATTTCGGGACGACTACTACTATCAGCCATCTCTAAAGATGACCTACTGTTTTTATCTTGCCAGTCTAAATCTCTTGCAGTATATTCTTTGACTGGTTTTATTTCAAATAGATTTCCATTTACTAAAGAAGCAAGTTTTTCGGAAGTGTTTTTCGTAACTCCACTAGCTGAAAAATAACATATTAATTTTTTATCCATAATTTACTCTCCTAATTTATCATATTCATTATCATTAACAGTCTCTAACCATTCATTAAATGTATTTTCGCCTGGAACTTCAACAGAAATGTGTGAAAACCAACTATTCTTTTTAGCGCCATGCCAATGTTTAACATTTGCTGGAATTACAATAACCTTACCTGGTTCTAAGCTTACCGCTTCTTTTCCTTCTTCTTGATACCAACCATATCCTGCTGTACAAATTAAAATTTGTCCGCCGCCTTTATCAGCATGGTGTATATGCCAATTATTTCTGCATCCTGGTTCAAATGTTACATTTGCCATAAATATAGGACTATTTTTGTCAGTTAAAGGATTTAAGAAACTATTTCCTATAAAATATTGTGCAAATGCATCATTAGGATTTCCTTTTCCAAACACATTTACCTTTTCAAATTCTTTTTCATTCATTACTCATCTCTCCTTTTCTTCTAAAAAAATTATATTTATGATGAATTTATTATACTTAGACTTTTCATAATCAAACTCTCTTGCCAAGATTATAGGCTTCTTTCATATAATGATTTTCGGTACTGGCACCTTTGTAGCCATAACCTTTAGCAAGTAAAGTGCCTATATTGTCTAAATTTAAATAATCAATTAAAATTTCAATATGTTTTTTTATTCCACTCATTACCATGTTATCATTATTCCAAGCTGTGGCAATAAATGCCGATTTCAAATGTTTGCTTTGAATTTTCCCATTTTTTGAATAAAATCTATCTATCACACTTTTAATTTGAGCAGAAAAGCCGAAATAATAGATAGGTGTTGCAAATATAACCATATCAGAATCTAAAATGGCATCTAAAATTTTTGACATATCATCATTAAATATGCATGGTCCATCCATGCCACAATGATCACAACCAATACATGGGTGAATTTTTAAGAATGGAGCATCAAATCTTGTAATAATATGCCCATTTTCTTCGGCACCTCTAATAAATTCATTTACTAAAGTATTAGAAGTGCCATTTTTGTGAGGACTTCCTGTCAAAACTACAATTTTCATTATGCAACCTCATCAATACATTTTAAAGCATTAAGTGCTCTTGGATAACCAATGTATGGAAGTAACTGTGTTACTGTTTCAATTAAAAATTCTTTATTATTGCCAACATTTAGATTTCCTTGAATATGGCCTTTGACTTGTGGCTCGCATCCTCCTAAAGAAATAAGCATAGAAAATGTTAATAGTTCTCTTGTTTTTAAATCTAAATAACTTCTAGTGTAGTAATCGCCAAAACAGTTAGCACTTAGATAATCTTGGATATGTTTTTCATTTTCAGGTGCATTATTTCTCATATTTTCAATATTTTCATCACCAAATATTTTCTTCTGAACTTTTAAACCTTCTTTAAATCTTTCTTCATGTGTAACAGTAATTCCTCCCTTAACAGGAAGTTTAACTCCATTTGCTTCTAATACTTCATTAGTATCATAAATAATATCAAATACTCTTGCTATGCCACAGTAAGGAACGGCTTGATAAACAATCTCCATAATTTCTTCTGGAGTAATACCTATATTTAATCCTCCGGCTAGAAATACTTTATAACGGTCTCTTGTATTTTGTGCAATCATACTTGCTAGTATTAACATCCATCTTAATTTTTTATCATAATTACTATGATCATAGACTTCATCAAATGCAAAATTTAAAAATGTTTCTACATATTCTGGATTAGTTTCGGACATAGGTCTTGACTCTCCAACTGGAGCATATTTTACTCCATCAAAAATTTCATCATGATTTTCTAAAGCTTTTTTTGTAATATTCATAACTTTCCTCCTTTATTTTTATAGTTATTTGTAATTAACTTTTTTATTTATAATTTTATTATTCGAGCAATTTTTTTATGCCCATATATGCTAGTTCATATATTGAATGATATTTGTAATTAATATTGGCTTTTTTCATTGCTTCTTGTTGCTTTTTAGTCACTACTGCATAGGGATAAATACCAAACATAAATGGGAAGAATGAGTATAAAAAGTTTATAATTTCTGTTTCACTCATATTAGTAAAAAACTTATTTAAGCATTCCTTAACTGTATTTACTGCTTCACCATATGCTTTTTTAAATTCAATTAATCTTTCTAATCTACTATTTTCTTCTAAGTCATACATATTCATTGATAATAACTTTAGTAATCTTTCTTTGTTCTCTATCGTATGGGCAAGTGCTGAAGCAAACTCATCTTTAGTCATATTATCGTTTTTGTCTTTAATATCGTTAAGTTCTCTACCCCATTTTCTATATTCTTGTTCAAATATAGCTAAAAATATTTCTTCTTTGGTTTCAAAATAATTATAGATAGTTGGTCTTGAAAAAGGCGTCTGTTCACTTATCAGCTTTAATGTTATATCTTTAAAATTATATTTATCATACAATTTTTCGCAGGCTCTGATTATTTCTTCTTTTTTTGTATTTATGTGCTGATTTTTCATAACATTCTCCTTTCTTAATGTTGTGTCATTATTTAATTATATTATATTTATTTTCTGACACAATGTCAATGTTTTTGGTTTTATTTTACATATGAATTTTAGTAACTATTAGTATTATAATTTAACTTATCTTATTTTTCTCACAACAAGATAATATCACACAAACATATGTTTGTCAATGTTTTTTTTATTTTTTATTTATAATTACTGAACTTTAATATAATGTAATTAAAATAACTGTTTATATTTTATATATGCATTTAAAAAGTATGTAACTGACCGATACATACTTATGTTATCAATTATAAAGATTATTTTTGCATTTATTTAAATTTTAATGTAATAATCTTTTTTGTTTATTATCTGACTTTGTTTCTAAGCTTAATAATTCTGAATAAATACACATTTTTCTATATAAATATTGGTCTTTTTGACATCTTTTAATAATACGGACTTTAATCTTATCTGAAATTATTTTATCAGAAACATTAACAATAAAGCCACAATATGGGCATAATTGGTAGTATTGATTTGGAGAGCTAATAAATATTGCCTCTTCTTTTATTATGAATTTTTTGCCACAGGGAATTGTATTTTTAGAATGTGTCAATTTTGGATGATGAAAATCGTCTTTAGAACTACATTTTATTTCTAAATTGTATGGTAACTCATCATGATAATACAAGTATACGTTTTGTTTTTCTTTTTCTGTAAAAATAGAATGATTTTCTTTATGTAATAAAGCTTTGGTTATTGTTTCAATAAATGAATTATTTTTTACACCTGTATCTTTTTTATCTCTTGTAATAAAGCGATTTTGCATTCTTTTATTAATTAAATTATTATAATATCTACTTAGTTCTTTTTCGCTTGTGACTGTTTTACTATCGTTTTTATAGTTATATAATTTGTAATATTCATTGATAATTAAAATTTTTCTTTGCTTATTATCTTGATCACCTGATTGTTCTTCAATATATGTATTAACTATATCTAAAATATTTTTCATATCTAATTTAATGTTAAAAAATAATTCCTTTTGTTTTTGCTTAGTAAATATAGCTAGTCCATGCTTTACTTTAATAAGGTATTTTACATCTTTTTTCCTTAATTTCATCATTTGATAGAGTTTACTTTGTTTTAGGGGCCGTTCTGATAAAAGAAATTCTTCAAAAAGAGGAATAATGCTATTTAATCTATTTATTTTTAAGTATATTAATGGTTCGTCTACTAACCTACTTTGTTGATGTATTGGTTTTGATTTGGTTTTATCTTCTTTTTGTGGTTGTTCATACATAAATGGTGCTAGTATTAATATGGCATTTTCATATAAATATTTGTATCTTTCAATTAATTCTTGTTTGGCTTCTTTGAGTGTCATTTTGTACCTCACTTACTTCATTTATTTTTATGTAATAATTATAACACGTAATTATGTATTTACAATGTTTATTTATTGTTTTTATGATTTTTCTTCCATTCCTTAATTTGTTCTAATCTTTGTTTAAACTTTATTTCATTTCCTTTAACTCCTGGATGATAATATGTTTTCCCTATTAGGGATGGTGGTAAACATTCCATTGTTGTTAATTTGTCTTTAAAATCATGAGCGTATTGATATCCTTTCCCATAATCTAATTCTTTCATTAATTTTGTTGGGGCATTGCGGATAATTAATGGAACGGGTTCGGCAATCATTTTTTTGGCATCTAAACTTGCTTGTTGATAAGCTATATCACATGAATTTGATTTTGGTGCCAATGACATATAAATTACTGCTTCTGTTAAATGTACATTACACTCTGGCATTCCTATGAAATGGCATGCATGATATACATTGATAGCAACATTTAAGGCATTTGTGTCGGCAAGGCCTATATCTTCTGATGCAAATCTTGTGATTCTTCTTGCTATATAAATAGGATCTTCCCCAGCTTCTAACATCCTGGCAAGCCAATAAACGGCTGCATCGGGATCACTATTTCGCATAGATTTATGAAGAGCAGAAATTATATTATAATGTTCTTCACCATTTTTATCATATAGCAAAGTTTTTTTTGTTATGCATTCTTCAATATTGTTTTTTGTAATATTTATACTACCGTCTTCATTTTCATCACTATTGGTGATGACCATATCTAAAGTCGTTAATGCTGCTCGGGCATCACCATTGGCAAAATTGGCAATTATTTTTAAATATTCATCAGAAATTTTTATATTCGTTTTACCAAATCCTCTTTGATCGTTAATTGCTCTTTTTAATATTGTAAAGATATCTTCATTGGATAATTCTTTTAAGACAAAGACTCTACATCTCGAAAGTAAGGCATTATTAATTTCAAATGAGGGATTTTCTGTTGTTGCCCCTATTAAGACGATGGATCCTTTTTCAACAAATGGTAAAAAGGCATCTTGCTGAGCCTTATTAAAACGATGAATTTCATCGACAAATACTATTGTCTTTATACCTATTTTTTTGTTATTATCGGCCTCTTCCATAACTTTTTTTATTTCTTTTATTCCAGATGTTACAGCAGAAAATGTAATGAATTCTGACTTTGTTTCTCTTGCTATTATGCGTGCTAAGGTAGTTTTCCCTACTCCTGGCGGTCCCCAAAAAATCATCGAAGGGACATTGTCACTTTCAATTATTTTTCTTAATATTTTATTTTGACCTAATAAATGGTTTTGGCCAACAAATTCACTTAAATTTTTAGGTCGCATTCGCGACGCTAAAGGTTCATTATCTGCTATTGTAAATAGGGAAGTTTGTTCCATTGTTTCACCTCTTTATCCGTATTTATTTATATGATACTATGTAAACGTCTGTTTGTCAATTTTTTTATTGCTTTTATCAGGTTAAAAACATGAAATTAATTGTAAACATCATCTAATCCTTTTTTTCTAAGTTTTTACAGATTTTTTTATAACAGTAAATAACACATTATATCTACTAGTCCTTTTTCATAGTTATATGATAATATTT
>CALVUN010000019.1 GCA_944363595.1 uncultured Bacilli bacterium | reverse complement strand
AAGATTACATAAAACTAATAGGATTATGTATGGGCTCCTACCACAAAAAGGAAATTGGAATAAAGAGCAAAAAAAAACTATCAAAAATTTGATAATTTTTACTAACATTTTCAAAAATTATTGACAGGAAACCAATTTAAAAAATTATTCTAACACAGTACTCTTATTAGCCTTAACACCCTTTTTATAAATTAATAATTTATCATTATTATCCAATGTAGCTAACAATATTCCCTTATAACTTTTATAACCTAATACCTTAAGTTGCTGTTTTAACCATTTCTCATCCTTATCCATTACCTTCAAATTAGTAAACATTACTCTTTCATCAATAATAATATTAGCCACTAATCCTTCCTTATTACATTTAATTTTCATATCCTTTTTAGTAATAGGCTTATTTTCCTCTTTAGGTAAAAAACTAACCTTACCTGTACTTTCCATGACAGCACAATCAATTTCTGATAAATCAAAATATCCACTACTACGAGCTTCTTCTTGTAATTCATTTAAATTAAGTTTATTTTTTCTAAGTCCCCCTTCAATTATCTTACCCTTCTCCATAATAACCGTAGGAATACCATAAAATATACGTCTTGCTGTAATACTTTTTAAGCTCCAAAAAGAAATAAGAGCAGAAGCAAAACCATATATCATTAAACTAATAATTCCTGATAACAAATCTTTCTCAATATCTAAAGAAATATCAGCACCAATACTTCCCATTGTAATACCAATAATATAATCAAAAATATTAAGTTGTGATATTTGCTTTTTACCCATCACTTTAGCTAATAAAAATAAAACAATTAAAATTAAAATAGTTCTAATAAATATATTATCCATAATATTCACCAATTATATTATTAACTATAAATAAACTAATATACTAAATTCCTTTAATATTATTAATAACCATACTAAATACAAATAATAAAATAATTACTTTATAATTTTTAACTAACATCATCCATATTTTTTCCAAATAATTACTTTTCTTAAAAACATCTATAATAATTACAATATCTATCAATATAAGTAAAATAACTAAAGGAATAGCTAAAATATTATAGTAAATAGTATCTATTATATCACCATGTAATAAAGACAACATAGCTCTTGTCATTCCACATGTAGGACAAGCAATACCAAATATCTTCTTAAATGAACAAGGAATGACAATATTACCAAATATATATATAATAAACAATAATATCTGAGGGATAAAGATTAACAATTTCCATATTCTCTTCATAATAAAAAAAAGTTCACTAAGAACTTTTAATTAGATAATGGATTACCATTACCATCCTTATCAATACTACCAGTAAGAATAAGGATACCTTCGATTAATCCCCATAAGCCTGAAACTAATGATAAGAATCCACATGATAATAAAGTAATCAATAATTGAGCTACTGCTTTTCCTGTATATCCTAAATAAAAGTTATGAACACCTAAAGAACCTAAGAAAATACCTAATAATCCGGCAGCAATCTTAGACTTACTTTGCCCATTTCCTCCATTATTATTATTCTCTTTAGTAACTCTTTTACCACATTTCAAGCAAACATCTGCGCCTTCATTTAATTCAGCGCCACAGTTAGGACAAAATTTTGCCATCTTTATCACTCCTTTTTTCTGTTCATCTATATCATATCATATAATTCTTATTTTGACAATTTATTTTTAAATATTTACTTCTATTTCCATTATATTATAATTATCAACTAAATATAATATCAAACTATCTTTTTTCTTATTTTGATAATTTACTTTTAATAACTTCTAACTGCTCTTGTTCCAATTTAAGTTGCTTTCTTTCATTTAATACAACGTTACTAGGAGCCTTATTAACATAATTATCATTACTTAATAATTTTTCTCTTCTACAAATAGAATTAACTAATCTATCATATTCTTTCTCCAAATTAACTCTTTCTTCTTTTTCTTTAGCACTATTATCATAATAAATAATAACTTCTATTTTTTTATAACTAATAATATCTTCTTGTAAATTAACCTTATCACTAACTAATTTATCACTTAATTTAAGCATATCAATAACAATATTCCTAATATCACTATTATCTATCTTAACATCTACCTTAAAATCATTACCTAAATGAAGTTCAGCTTTTCTATTTCTAAACATTGATATAAATTCTAAAGTATCATCCATTAAATCTTCACTATCATTAAATAATTCATTTTTATTATAAATAGGATATTTACTGATCATTATTGATTCAGCATCCCTTATTGGCAATTTATCATATATTTCTTCAGTTACATAAGGCATAAAAGGATGCATCATCTTTAAAATATCCGTAAGTACTTTAATTAATACACTATTTGTTGTCCTATTAGGATTAAATTTAGAAAGTTCAATATACTTATCACAAAAATCATTCCAAATAAAACTATATAAAGCATTACCGACAAGATTAAAATCATATTTATCCATATTTTTCCTAACTTCTAATATCGTTTTATTAAGCTTAGTTAAAATCCATTTATCTTGTATCATTAAATTATCTAAAGTATAATCTTCTAAATTAAATTCACCAATTGTAAGAAGAACATATCTACTTGCATTCCATAACTTATTAATAAAATTCCAAGTTGACTTAACTTTTTCTTCATCATAACGCAAATCCATTCCAGAAGCTGTATTAGTAGTTAAAAAATAACGTAAACTATCAGCACCATATTTATCAATAACATCCATTGGATCTACACCATTACCTAAGCTTTTACTCATTTTTCTACCTTGTTTATCTCTAATCAAGCCATGAATTAAAACCTCTTTAAAAGGCCTTTCACCCATAAATTCTAATCCTTGAAATACCATTCTACATACCCAAAAGAAAATAATATCATATCCTGTAACTAAAACATTATTAGGATAATACCTATCCAATAATAAAGTCTTATCAGGCCAACCTAAAGTACTAAAAGGCCAAAGAGCACTACTAAACCAAGTATCTAAAACATCGTCATCTTGAACCCAACCATCCTCTATTTTAGGAGGAATTTCTGATACATAGACCTCATCATTACGATACCAAGCAGGAATACGATGTCCCCACCATAATTGTCTAGAAATACACCAATCATGACAATCTTCCATCCAATGCGTTAGTATCTTTTCAAATCTTTCAGGAATAAAATTAACCTTATTATCTGTCTTTTGATTATCCAAAACATGTTTAGCAAGTTCATCCATCTTAACAAACCATTGCTTAGACAAATAAGGTTCGATCATAACATCACTTCTCTCACTAAAGCCAACATTATGATTAATCTCCTTAACATCAATTAATAAACCTAACTCATCCAATTTCTTAACAACTTTATCTCTTGCTTCATAACGATCTAATCCTTCAAATTCTAAAGCATTTTCATTCATCGTTGCATCAGGATTCATAACACAAATTCTATCTAGATTATGTCTTTCACCAACTTCAAAATCATTAGGATCATGAGCGGGTGTTATCTTAACAACACCAGTTCCAAATTCCATATCTGCATGTTCATCACCAATAATAGGAATTAACTTATTGACAAGAGGTAACACAACTCTTTTTCCAATCAAATCCTTATAACGTTCATCTTTAGGATTAACCGCAACTGCTGTATCACCAAATAAAGTCTCAGGTCTAGTTGTAGCAACTTCCAAATAATCATCACTATCTTCTATCATATACTTAATATGATAGAATGCACCTTTAACATCCTTATAAATAACTTCTTCATTGCTTAAAGCTGTCTTAGCATAAGGATCCCAATTAATAATTCTCTCTCCCCTATAAATATAACCCTTATTATATAGTTCAACAAAAACCTTTCTAACAGCTTTAGATAAACCATCATCCAAAGTAAATCTCTCTTTAGAATAGTCCAAACTAAGTCCCATCTTAGCCCATTGCTGATGAATATTAGAAGCATACTCCTCTTTCCATTCCCAAGCAACCTTTAACCACTCATCTCTATTCATTTCCCTTGGATTAACACCATTATTTTTTAACTTTTTATCAACTTTAGCTTGAGTAGCAATACCTGCATGATCCATACCAGGTAACCATAAAGCATCATAACCATTCATTCTTTTATATCTAATAATAATATCCTGTAATGTCGTATTCCAAGCATGACCCAAATGAAGTTTACCCGTAACATTAGGGGGAGGAATAACAATACAAAAAGGCTCCTTATTAAGATCTCCTGCCTCAAAATAACCATTTTTAAGCCACATATCATATTTACCATTTTCAACCATAACATGATTATATTTCTTATCTAACATATTACCCACCAATCTTTCTATCAATATAATTATTTAATACATTACCAATTTGTTTAAAAAAAGTTTCAATTTTCTTATCATTAAAATATAACATATCAATAACCCCATTAACATAATTACGTTCCTTCAAAATTTCATAACTATACTTTAAATTTAAAGCAAAAACATTAGATAAAATAGCTAATACTTCATCACTATCATTCTCTGTAATTTTACTATTAATAAAACGAAACAACTTAAATCTATCATATACCATCGTACTAGGAAAACTATCAATATGCATATCAAAATAAGGATAATTAAGTGCTATTCTAAACATATCAATTCTATGAGCATCTTTAATAATTTTACAAAAAACTCTTGACTTACTATCAATATCACTAGGAAGATCATCCTTATTATAAGAAAGAATAGCCATCTTAATAATATCGTTATAACTACTATCAGAAGTAATATCCTTAATTAATCCCTGTTTAAACAAAACATCAATTGTCTTAAGACTATCATCTTCAAATTGATCATTCACTCGGTAATTATTAACACTATCAAAATTACCTATCTCATGAAATAAACCAATAAGTTCACAGACAACAATCTCATCTTCATTAAAATAACCCGTTTTAATAGCTAAATCTCGTGCTAATTCCATAACTTTCAAGCTATGAAAATATCTCATTTTAACATTAACATTATTCATATCATATTTTTTAACATAATTTTCAAATACCCTCATGATTCTACTACTTTTCATTCTTTTACCTCCAATATTATAGAAAAAATTCATCTCCAAGACGAATTAATAATCCATATCAAGCATATAAAATTACTTAAATATTGCCCTTTAATAACAATATAATTATATAATAAAATAGTATATTCTTCAAGTATTTATATCATATAATTTATAAAATATAACTAATTAACCTAATCAAACAAATAAACGCACTTACTATTATCACTATTATAATCTATCCCCAAATAATTAACATAATTTTCAATTTTAATCTCACTAACACTAATCATATTCTTATCATAATAATACCAATTAAAATCATCACTATTACTCATATAAATAGGTTCATAAATAACCATCTTCGTATTAAATAACTGATAAGGAATTCTAAGAATAGCATAATAATCACTAAAATTATACTTTTCCCCATCTAATTTAGAATAAACTCTCTCTGTATCAAAATCTCTAGCATATATTCTATCATGTTCTTCCTTTAAATTATATATATCATTAAAGTCATTCATAATATTAAACTCAGTATCCAATTGTTTCCTATCAATTGAAGCTTGTACCAACAACTCATACCCCATTCTATCACTATCTAAAGTACTATTATGATGATTAGAATAACTTATTCTAGAAACAACACCATAATACCCAATAGCATAAGCTCTTTTATTAAGTTCTTGACTATTATTTCCCATCATAATAGCATCATTATCATCATCTCTCGTAAGAAGAACCGATAAACCATGTTCTTCATATCTACATTTCTCATACAAAGAAATAAGCAAATTCAAATCCTTTTCCATTATATTACCATAAGTTGCCCCCGTTTCCTTATTACCATGACCAACATCAATTAAAACATCATATTGATAATCAAAATCTTCAACAACTAAACTAACATCATTATTAGCATAATTAAAAGTAACTAACTTATTACCAATCTTAGCTCTAACTATTCTAGCCAATTCCCCCAAATGATTTTCTAACCTCAAAGTATCATTACCAACAATATACAACTGATAAATACCATTTTCAAGATTAATCAAAGTAACATTTCCCTCATAATAATTAGGTTTAACTCTCTTCATCAAAGAAATAATTTCTTCCCCATTACTAGTATTTTTAAGTTTAATCTTAAAATTATCTCCCCCTTCACCATAATAACCATACAAATATATACCCGTATTATTAAAACTATTCATAATAACCGTATTACTATATAAAGTCTCATTAATCTTACTAGCTAAAGCACCCTTATCATTAACATCTACAACCTTAATATATCTCTTAACACTAGTAGTATTTCCATTACTATCGGTAACAGTATAAGTAATAAAATAATCCCCCACTACTTCATTATTAACCTTATTATCAACAATTACCTTATCATGTAAATCCTTATCAATATTATCATTAACAATATATCCAGGATCAACATAATCCTCATATAGAGTAATAGTAACACTTTCATCTCCAATTAAACTAATAATAGGACTCTCATTATCAATAACATTAACTTCTCTCGTAACAAATTCAAACAAATTATTCTCATTATCAATAATATATTTATATATAACATAATAAGTACCAGGAGTATTAATATCAACATCTGTTGTATCAATAATCATATCTTTAGTCCTATCTTCACCATTTACAAATAATTTAGCCCCTTGTTCGACATAAGTATCACCAACATTAATTGTAATAATATCTTCCCCATTAAGTTCAAAAGTAACTAAAGAAGTATCAAGAGCAAAAGAAGAAGAAATACCCCATATAAATAATACTATAATTACTAGTAACATCAATAAAAAATATTTCTTCTTCTTTACAACCTCTATCATAAGTCACCTCTACTATATTAATATTTTAACATAACAAAGAAAAAAAGTATATATGCTCTTTCATAATCCATTACTAAAACATATATACCCATATAAATATTTAGGATTGCTCCTCGGAATATACTTGTTTCCTCAAACTATGCCATACCATGATTTCTTACCTATGAAACTTCATATAATAACCATATCGTTGCAAGAGGAAATTAGGCCGCACGCCGTTAGTATTGTTCACATTGTTATCATTGAGGTTACCATCGTTGTTCACATTCCACACGTTAGCGTTAGAACCATTGAAATTAGACGGGCTCATATTTAGCATATCCCTTATATAAAATATACAATAAATACAAATAAAAATATAAAATCCCCCTTAAAAGATAAAATAAAATACCTAAACGTAAAAAAGTATATATGCCTAAACATATATACTTAACTTAAGAAATATACTTACTAAAAAAACCACAACTACTAATGTACTACTATAAAATATATTTCCATAAACATAAGTATATTTCTTAAAAATACTCTAACATAAATAATTATAAAATCAATACATATACCTTCAAAGATTAAAATAAAGTCTTAAACGTAAATTATATATCAATCATTAATATAAACAACTAACATTTATTTATATTTTAGTTATACTTTTGTTTTTATTAATTTATTTGCACACAAAAAAATTATAAACAAAGATTATATAAATTATTCTAACTCTTTAAGTCTTTCATCTATTTCATCAAAAAATTTATATACTTGTGTACAACTCTCAGATAGCGATGGCTTATCATTTTGATGTTCATCACTAATTTTTTTTGCATTTTTTCTTGCTTTATCTAAAGAACCATATTCACACAAAAAATTATATATATTATCATCATTTTTCTTATATTTATAATTCAACCCTTTAGATTTAAAATATTCATTTAATTTCTTTGCATATTCAGTTCTATCCATTTTCGAATAAATACAATGAAAATGTAAAAGAAACCAAAATTCTATAGCTTGATTTGACCATAATGGTATATATCCATTAATTTCACACATACGTATTGCTTCATCAAAATTTTTTGAATCAAAACTATCTTTATCAAATACAACAAATATTTTTCCATATGGAACAACAGATTTAGAATATGTATCTATCTTAACTTGCAAATCTACCGCTTTAACTAAAGATGTAGTATTCATACCCTTTCCAACAACTTTTACTTTTAATTTATACTCATCATCTATTCCTTTATTTATTTCAACAACTGCTTTCTCAAAATAATTTGGTTCAGTCTTAGTTCCTTCACAAACAATTAACCAATTACTTGATTTCTGTTTTATTATATTCTCTCTTCTTCTTTTCCTTTCTGAAATTCTTCTTATATGCAAATTATCGCTACCCATAACAACACCTACTTTTCGTATGGAATAGCGCCAAACTGACCAGAAAGATATTTTTTTTCATAATCTGAGTCAGCGCGTAAATTTCTAAATTCAGATAATGAATACAATTTTGATTTACCAAATTCATCTTTATCAACCAAATATAACTGATCTCTTCTTAAATCATTACTATTAAATAAAAATGTTGAATGAGCTGTATAAATTAATTGAGCATTATTTTTATTAATTGTTTTATCCATATACATTTGTACAATTTTTTTGAATAATAATGGATGTAATTTCACATCAATTTCATCAATACATAATAAACCTCCCATTTCAAGATTTTTTAAAATTGCAGGCATAATATTAAAAATACGAATAGTACCATTAGATTCTCTATGTAATGGAATTAAAGTTTGGATTGAAGAGTCATCAATATTTTGATGAACACCACTAATATTATATTTTTTACCTTCGTCAGTATCAATTACATCAATTCTAATACCTAACAAACAAGGATCAAATTCATTAATAATTTTTTGAAATTTATTATAAACTGAATCATTTTGACTTAATATATCAATGCTTGCTTTCCTAAATTCACTTTCAATTCTAAAATCAAATTTACAAATATAATCATATAAATCTCTTAAAATCCCAGATTCTTCTTTAATTGCAACGTTACTCAATACCAATAATTTACTTACATTCAAATTAACATCATTTCCAAATAAATTCCAAGTTTTTTCATATTTACTATATGCTTTTCCAAACGACACTTTATTATTAGCTCTTTCAAAAATTATTTTTTGAGTTGCTTTAGTATTTAATGCAAATTTTTTTGTATATAACCATTCTTCATCAATCCTGTTTTTATTTAATGAAAATCCATATCGATATTCATTATTCCCTAAACAAATAGATACCTCATATTCACTATTTTCTTTAATACTCTTTTTACTAAATAAAAATGGATTTGTTGGTAAATCACTATTGATATCTATTCTATTAGAAAATTTAATAAACTCAAACATAAAATCTAATGCCTCAAGTACACTACTTTTTCCAGATGCATTTGCACCATGAATTGCAATAATTGGTAAAATATTATTACCATTAACATTAATTGCCGATTCAATATGTCTTTTTTCTTGTGTAGCCATTAAATCTAAAAAAGTTTCATCATAAAAACATTTATGATTTTTAAATTTAAATTGTAACAACATAATAAGCACCTCCATCTCATAATCAATATTATCACTTTTATATAAAAAAGTAAATAATTGCGAGAATTTTTCTCTCATTTTTGCCCAAAATATATATTTTTTTATTTTTTTGTACTATTATTATATTATTTAATATTTAAAATTATTTTCAAATTATGTAATAATATTAATTAAAATAAAAATAATATTATAAATATTTATAATATTATTCATTATAATTATAAAAATTAAAAGTTACAATAATCAAACCACTTATTTATATTCAACACTCTTAATATATGGTTTACCTGTAACCATACCCATTTTACATACAATAGTAATTTCTACTATTTTATTTTTTTCTGTTAAATCAACTTCTCTGACAACATTACTTCCTGCTGCAGATAGTTTAACATCATAACTACCTAAAGGCATATCAAAAGATAAAGTACCACCATTACTAAGTTTACCAACTGCTTCATCATCTATAAATACATCAAATTTAACTAAACTACCAACATACTTATTTTCTCTCTTAATAATAATACTACCAACATTATCTTTATTAGCAATTTGTGTAGGTTTACCACAATTAGGGCAAAACTTATTACCCATTCCAATATCTTTACCACAATTTAAACAAATCATTAATTATCCATCCTTTCTATTAATATTCACTAGTAATACCAAAATATTCTTCTAAAGTAATCCAATCACCATTATTATATAATTTACTAGCTAACTCTTCTCCCACATATCTTAAATGCCAAGATTCATGCATATAACCTGTTATATCATCTTTACCTTTAGGATATCTTATAATAAAACCATATTTATAACAATTAGCATTAACCCATTTACCTTCATCCGTATAAGTAAAACTATCATCTATACTATTAAGATCAAAAGCAAGTCCTGTTTGATGTTCCGAATGCCCCGCTCTGGCACTATAAGTATCAGCTTCTTTTTGACCATCTACTTTAACATAATTATTATATATTGTATCTTGTGTACTATATGATCTATAACCACTAGAAATATAAATATTTAAACCAAGAGCTTTAGCATCTGCTTCCATTTCATTAAAAGCACTTTGTGTTTCACTAGTTAAACCATCACCATACCAAGAAGGTAGAGAATAAGTCTTATTAACTACTAATAAACCATCTATATAAGTAACACCATCTCTATTTTCAATAACAAATCCTTTAGAAGTCCTTTCGACATTATCTTCTACAACTAAAGTAAATTCTTTCTTTGTTTCATTACCACTACTATCTTTAGCAATATAAAATAAATTATATTCTCCAACTGTATTAATATCATAGTCACCATCTAACGTAACATCAATATCTTCTTTAGAGTTATCAGTAACTTCTACATTACTTAATAAATCAATATCATCACCTACCGTAGTATAAACTTCTTCATTAAATGTAAGTTCAGGAGCAATTGTATCAACAATATTAACTTTAAACTTGTAATCTTCTTTCTTACCATCAACATCTATTTTAATACTAATATCTTTTTCACCTAATTTAGAAGTATCAATATCTATATCATCGACTAATTTACCATTATCAATCTCATCAATTAAAGAAGAAACTTTAACTAAAGAATTAATTTCAATATCTAAATCATCACTTAAAGTAACCTTAAAATCTTTCTTATTAAATAAAAACATTACCAATATAATAATACCCAATATAATTATTAATCCAATAATACTAAATATAATAAATTTTTTCTTAATTCTTCTTTTCCTTTTCACTTCTATCAATCCTTCTAAAATAATTATAACTCAAATTAAAAAAAAATCAATCATTTCTGATCGATCTATATAATAAGTTCGAATAACGAACAAATCTCCTAAATGGCGCCTAATGTAGGACTCGAACCTACGACCTATCGGTTAACAGCCGAGTGCTCTACCGACTGAGCTAATTAGGCATCAATCAAAGAAGACTTCTTAATTATATAATACTTTTTTAAATAAATCAATACTTTTTTCATATTTTTTCACAATTTCTACGACTATTATACTAAATTTTTTAAAATATATACTATCTCATAGCAAATTCTTTAACCAAATTTTTAACTTTAACTTTAATTTCTTTTTCAATATCCTTACTTTTATCTAATTTATCGATAGGAAACCATATAACATCATTATCCTCATCATTATTAATCTCTTTAGTCAAAGGAATAGCAATATATTGAATATCGATCATATCCCCAACCTTATTTCTGTAGTGGGATACCGCGACTGGTTCAATATTAACTTCATCTAAAGTATGTCCAATTATTTTAATCTTAATTCCTGTCTCTTCCAATACTTCTCTTAAAGCTGTATCAATAGGTAACTCATATCCCTCTATATGACCACCAGGTTGAACCCATTTATGTAATTTCTTATTATACATAAGTAACACATTTCCTAAATCAAAATCAATTACAAAAACTGAAGCACAATATTGCCTTTCCATTCTATTCACTCCCCTCATACAAACTATCAATAGCTTTCGCATTAAGTTTTAAATCCGCGATTATTCCTTTTTTTTTTTTTTAATAAGCAGCAGCACCAATCATCGCTGCATTATCTGTACAATGCTCTATCTTAGGAAAAGAAAGATTAATTCCCCTTTCCTTAGCCCCATTCATCAAAGCCTCTCTAAGTCCTTTATTCGCTGCAACTCCTCCTGCTATAATTAAATTTTTAACACCATATTCTTGAAGTGCCCTAAAAGTTTTCTTAACAATAACATGAACAACTCTATTTTGAAAACTTGTGCAAACATCCTCTATTCTAATATTATTCCCTCTTTGTCTTTCATTATGTACTATATTAAAAGTTGCACTCTTTATACCACTAAAACTAAAATTATAAGTATTATCATCCAAAGGATATGGCAAATCATATGTATCTTTACCCATATGAGCATATTTATCGACAATTGGTCCACCAGGATAATCAAGTCCCAATATTTTAGCAACTTTATCATAAGCTTCTCCAACAGCATCGTCTAATGTTGAACCAATTTTCTTAAAAGAATAGTCCTTATCCATATAAACCAAATCTGTATGTCCACCACTTACAACAAGGGCAATCAAAGGAAATTCTAATCTTTTTTCCAAATTATTCGCATAAATATGTCCTGCGATATGATGAACAGGTATAAGAGGCTTACCCGTTACTAAAGAAATCGTTTTAGCACACTGTAATCCAATCAACAAAGAACCAATTAACCCAGGACCATAAGTAACACCAATAATATCAATATCATCGATTGACATATTAGCTTTCTTAAAAATTTCATCTAAAACAATAGTAATAGTTTCAATATGACTACGACTAGCAATTTCTGGTACAACACCCCCAAATTTCTTATGAATATCAATTTGTGAAACCACTACTGTTGCTATTTCATCACAACCATTTCTAACAATACTCATACTAGTTTCATCACAACTAGATTCAATAGCCAAACAATAAATATCTTTCATTCTACATCACCTGTTTTTCCATCAAGATTCCATCTTCATCACCATAATAAAATTTTCTTAAAGCTACCTCCCTAAAACCATATTTCTTATATAAATATCTAGCAATTTCATTACTTATTCTAACTTCTAAAGTAATATTTATAACATGATTATTAATAGCTATACTAATTAAATATGCCATAAGTTTATTAGCAATACCCCTTTTTCTCACTTCTTCATCGACAAATAAATAATCAATTTCCATTCTATCATAAATAAGTGAATACTTTAAATAACCAACAACCTTATCATTAATAACATATTCAATTGTCTTACTAAAAGGATTATCATCCAAAACTTCAATTTCTCTTATCATTAATTTCCTCCATAGCTTGAGGTAATTTCAAATAATTAGGATTAACCAAATGAACATTAACTAAAGGAGCATCTTTATAATAATTAACAATTTTAATAATATCAAGTTCCTTTTTTTCATATACCCTATTATCAATAACCAATTCCTGATTACTTACAACTTTAGGATGATATCTATCTATTATTTCTCTTACCTTATCAATATTATTAAATTCCTCTTTAATAACTTCATTATAATTACTATCATATAAAGCTAAATAATAATTATCATGTTTAGCATCAATTAATGATAAAATATATTCCCCATTGCTTCCAATAGCAAGCATTTTTAAAGAAGAAACTATAGAAATATCTTTCTTTAACAAATAAGCATAAGTTTTAGCAATTGTTACCCCTATTCTAACTCCTGTAAAAGAACCAGGTCCATTGACCACTAAAATTTTATTGACCATATCAGGTTTTAAATTAGCTTCCTTTAAAACATCATCAATAAAACTAACCGTATAAATAGAATGCTCATTAGGAATACACTTATTAATACTAGCTAAAATAACATTATCTTTTACTAAAGCAATAGATACATCTTTAAAAGTTGTATCTATAAATAAATATATCATATAGACGCCTCACAAATATTAACATATTTTTCACCATGAGGAGTCAAAACAAATACTCTTGTATTTTCATCGACAATCTTAATACGAATATCAAGTCTTTCTTTTGGCAAATAATCCTTAATCATTTCTGACCATTCAATGATAGTAACTCCCCCCTTATCAAAATACTCTGCTAATCCCAAGTTTAAAACATTACCTTCAACACGATAAACATCCATATGATATAATGGTAATTCCCCATTGTACTCTTTTATAATATTAAAAGTAGGTGAAGTAACCTCATCACTAATTCCCATAGCCTGAGCAAAAGCTTTTGTAAAAAAAGTTTTTCCACTTCCAAGTTCCC
>CALVUN010000018.1 GCA_944363595.1 uncultured Bacilli bacterium | reverse complement strand
GACTTATTGATCCTAAACAAAGTTTAAAATTGGGTAAGATTGTATTAGCTAATTTTGATGAACTTGATAATTTACTTAATAGTTCTTCAAAAATAAAAGTATTTGTATAAGAAGAATGTGATTTATTCTTCTTTTTTTATATATTGACTTTGTTATTTGTTTATATTATTCTTTTATTGGGAGGTAATATGCATAATATTATTTTAAAGACTTTCGAACTTATCGATGTTCTAGATAAGAGTGATTTGATTGTTAATTTAACTAAATATAAACAATTGGTTATGGAAGATAGTTTTTTATTATCTTTATTAGATAGGGGTAATAGTAGTGATAGTATTGATGAGATAAGAGAAATTAAAAGGAAATTATATGATAATGATAATTATAGGAATTATATGCATTATTATAATGAGTTATTTTATATTGTAATGAAGTATAATATGAGAATTAAAGAAATTATTAATACGAGGGAGTGTTATAATGCGAGTGATAAGTGGTAAATATAAAGGTAAACTTATTAAGGGATATGATATTTTGGGGACAAGACCTACGATGGATCGAGTTAAGGAATCAGTTTTTGGTACTATTCAGAATTATATTAGGGATAGTATTATTTTAGATTTATTTGCGGGATCTGGTAATCTTGGAATAGAAGCTTTAAGTAATGGGGCAAAAGAATGTTATTTTGTTGATATTAATAAGGTATCTATCGATGTTATTCGTAATAATATTAAAGATATAGGGATAGATGAAAATTGTTATTTTTTGAATATGGATTATAATAAGGCTTTAGATTATTTTTTTAATAGAAATATTATGTTTAATATTATTTTTATTGATCCACCATATAAGTTGCATGTAATACAGGGTATTATTGATTATATTATTAGTAATAATTTATTAATTAATAATGGTATTTTAGTTATAGAATGTATGGATGATTATTTATCTTTTGATGATAATATATTAGAATTAATTAAAGAAAAGAAATACGGAGATAAAAAAGTGTATATTTTTAAAAAACTATGATTGACATTAAATACTTTTTTGTATTATAATTATATTATGAATAGAGGGAGGATATATGAAAAAATTTAAGTTAAATAGAAGAGGGTTTACATTGATTGAATTACTAGCGGTTATTGTTATACTTGCTATTATTATAGTTATTACAGTACCTACTATTTTGGATTCTATGAATACATCTAGAATAAGTTCACTTCATTCTAGTGCAAAGGGTATTGCCAATTGGTATGATGAAGCTGTTGTTGCGGATGGTCTTGTTGGTTATAATGAACGTCGTTTATCAGGAATTACACTAGGTGATGATTGGGTATGTATTGGTTCACTTGTGAATACACAAAGTTCAACAGAAAATCCTACTTATGGTGGTAAATCTCTTGCAGATATGGCTGGTTTATCTGAGAATGATGTTAATTTAGATACTACAGTTGCTTATAATAATATTGAAAGCTCTATTACTTCTAGTACTTGTTCTGCAATAAGGGAAACTAGAAATGGTGTTGAAGTATTATTAGTAGCAAAAAAAGGTGGAAGTTTTGATGTAAGTAATTCAAGTGTTACTTATGCATTAAGTAGTGCTGAAAATGGTGTAGCAAGATAAAGACTTAGTGCTTTATCTTTTTTTTTAGGAGAGTTAGACATGAAAAAATTTTTAATTATAATTATTATTATCGTTATAATATTTGGAGGAATTAAGTTTGTTAAAGAAAATTATTTTCCTAATGCTGGTAGGTTATATGATGAAAAATATGTTTATATTAGACAAATAGGAGAAGAGAAACTTGCTTATTTTACTTTGCTTGTTAGTGATACACTTAGTGGTAAGGATACAGGTATTGATGAAGTTAATAGTGATACTTTAAATTATATAACTGATAAATATATTTGTCTAAATGACGTTGGTGGTGCTGATTATTTTAATGCAATCGGTTTTGATGAAAATATTTTTAATCATTATGGTAATAGTTATAATGGTGAAGGTGAAGTTAATAATGATACATGTTCATTAATTAGAAAAGTTGATGATGGTTATGAGTTTTTATTAATTGCTAATCCTAGTGGTGAATATGCTATCGATGGAATAGTTAATTATGTAAATATTAAGTAGGAGGTTTTTGTATGGGTTTATTGATAGGTTCACATGTTTCTTTTAATAAAGATAAGCAATTACTTGGTTGTGTTATAGAGACATTAAAATATGGGGGTAATACTTTTATGTTTTACACTGGTGCTCCTCAAAATACGAAAAGGGGCGCTATTAATGATGAATTAACGATGGAAGCTTATCAGCTTATGAAAGAAAATAATATGTTACTTGAAAAAGTTATTGTTCATGCTCCTTATATAATTAATTTAGCTGGTAATAAGAATTTTGATTTTGCTGTTAGTTTTTTACAACAGGAAATTGAAAGATGTCATTTATTAGGTATTAAAAGAATAGTGTTACATCCTGGATCAGCAGTAGAACTTCCTAGAAATATTGCTATTAATAATATTATAAGAGGACTTAATTTGGTACTTGATAATAATTATGATATTATGATTTTACTTGAGACAATGGCGGGTAAGGGAACAGAGATCGGTATTAGCTTTGAAGAAATTAAAATGATTATTGATGGTGTTAAATTTAAAGATAAAATTGGTGTTTGTCTCGATACTTGTCATATTAGTGATGCAGGATATGATATTAGTGATTTTGATAAGATACTAAGTGAATTTGATAGTATTATTGGTTTAGATAAGTTACTATGTGTTCATGTTAATGATAGTAAAAATGTAAGAGGAGCTCATAAGGATAGGCATGAAAATATTGGTTTTGGTACTTTAGGATTTGATAATTTATTAAAGATTATTTATCATAAGAAGTTAGAAGATGTTCCTAAGATATTGGAAACACCATATGTTACTAAAGATGATAATAGTAAAGAAAGATTATATCCTCCTTATAAGTTTGAAATTGAAATGATTAAGAATAAGGTATTTGATAAGGATTTAATTAAAAAGATTAGAAATTATTATGAAAATAATATATAAAAAGAGTTATTTATGTAACTCTTTTATTATTATAATTTTTTTATTGTATTTTGATATTTATTATATAAAGTGATTATATGATTATATACTTCTGTTCTTACTTCTTTTTTTATTTGATTTAAAATAGTAAAAGGATCTTTTAGGAAAATAAGATAATTATTTTTTATATGATAATATATGATATCTAATTCATGCTCAGTTAAAGTTATATTTTGCTTAAGAGCATATTTTTTTATGTCTTCTTTGGTTATTTTATTTATATAGTTACTTATAATTATGTTATTCATTTAATCACCTAATATAATTTATGAATATCTATTTAATTTATGCTTTTATATATTAAATTTTATGATATAATAATTAGTAATGAGATTAGATGAAAGGAGGAGAAAAGTATATGTTAAGAAAGAAATATATTAATAAGAAAAGTAAGAATAAGTTAGTTGTTAAAAAAAAGAAAATGGGTTCAATTAATAAGAAACATAAGGCTAGTAACCGCTACTTAAAGGATATGATCGAAGCTAGATATATGGTACTTACGGTTTTTATTATATGTGCTTTTTCTTTAATTGGTATTAAACTTTTGGATATTCAAGTTGTTAATAATGATAATTATAGTGAACAACTAGCACTTGCTACTGAGAAAACAATTGAAAGTACTTCTGCTCCTAGGGGAAGAATTTATGATCGTAATCATAAGTTAATTGTCGATAATGAAGCTATTAAGACAATTTATTATAAGAAACAAAGTGGTATTACTACTGAAGAAGAAATTGAACTTGCTAAGAGAGTGGGATCTTTAATTAATGTTGATTATAGTGATCTTACGGTTAATATGATGAAAGAGTTTTGGTATGTTTCTAATATTGATAAGGCTAAAGAGAAAATTACTGATGAAGAGTGGGATAAGAAAAGTGAAAGAAAATTAGATGATGATGATATTAAGGATTTGATTTTTGAGAGAATTACTGATGAAGAAATTGCTTTTGATGAAGATATGAAAGAAGCTAGTTATATTTATTATTTGATGAATAAGGGATATTCTTATGCTGAGAAGATTATTAAGAATGAAGATGTTTTAGAGGAAGAATATGCTATTATATCGGAGAATATTGATAATTTAAAGGGATTTAATACTAAGTTAGATTGGGAGAGAATATATTTATATGGTGATACTTTTAAATCTATATTAGGAACGGTTTCTTCAAATAATCAGGGTATTCCTAGTGAACTTGCTAGTTATTATTTGGATAATGGTTATAGTTTAGATGATAGAGTTGGTATTAGTTATTTGGAATATCAATATGAGAATTATTTGCGTGGTACTAAAGCTATATATAGGGTACTTAGTGATAATACTTATGAACTAGTTAGTGAGGGTAAAAGAGGTAATGATATTGTTTTAACAATCGATATTGAATTACAACAGTATTTGGAAGAAATGTTATCTAATGAGGTATTGAATGCTAAAAATGAAGCTAATACGGAATATTATAATCGTTCTTTTGCTATTATTAGTGATCCTATGACGGGGGAGATACTTGCTATGGCTGGTAAACAAGTACAGGAAGATGAAAATGGGGTTAATAAGATTGTTGATTATACACCCGGTATTGTTACTTTACCTGTTACACCTGGTTCGGTTGTTAAGGGTGCCTCTATGTTAGTGGGGTATAAATATGGTGCAATTGATATTGGTACTTATCAACTTGATGAATGTATTAAGATAAAAGATACACCTGAGAAATGTTCATGGCGAACAATGGGACTTATTGATGATATTTACGCTTTAGAGTATTCTTCTAATGTTTATCAATATAAGATTGCAATAAAAATTGGTGGAGGTAATTATGTTTATAATGAGCCTTTATCTTTAGATGAGAGTGCTTTTGATAAGTATAGGGATATGTATGCACAATTTGGTTTAGGTGTTAAGACGGGAATTGATTTACCAGTTGAAAGTTTAGGTTATTCTGGTACTTCTAAATTACCTGGTCATTTACTTGATTTTGCAATTGGTCAATATGATACTTATACACCAATTCAATTATCACAGTATATTAATACTATTGCTAATGGAGGTAAAAGATTAAAACCTTATTTACTTAAAGAGGTATATGAACCAGCGACTGATGATAGTACTTTTGGTAATTTAATTTATGAGGCTAAGACGGAAGAGTTAGGTACTGTTGATGTTGATAAGAAATATATGGATAGGGTAAGAGAAGGATTTCATGCGGTTGTAACAAGTGGTCTAGGTTATGGTTATATGGGTGATTATTATGATTCATCTGGTAAAACGGGAACTAGTCAGAGTTTTATTGATACTGATGGTGATGGTGTTGTAGATACGGAAACGATTACTTCATCTTTTGTGGGTTATAGTCCTAGTGAAAATCCTAAGATGAGTGTAGTAGTGGTTAGTCCCGATATTAGTCATTCATATGGTTATTCTACTTATCAAAGTTCTGTTACTAAGAGAATTAGTGCTAATATTGTTAATAAATATTTTGAACTTAATGGTAATTAATGGGTATGTTTAGTTAAATTGTTAATTTTTACTTTGAAAATAAGGATAATTGTGTTATAATTATATGCAGATGTATTTGAAGGAGGGATATTATGGCTAAAAATAAAGAAGCTAGAGGTTTGGTTACTTTAGTATGTAGTAAGTGTAAGAACCAAAATTATAGTGTTAGTAAAAATAGAAAAAATACAACGGAACGTTTAGAATTAAATAAATTCTGTAAGCATTGCCGTGAGGTAACAAAACATAATGAGAAAAAGTAATTAGGAGGTTTAAAACATGATTAATGTTAATGATTTTAAGACAGGAGTAACAATTAGTTACGATGGTAATTTATATCAAGTTTTAGAGTTTCAACATGTTAAACCTGGTAAAGGGGCTGCAATTGTTAAAACTAAATTAAAAAATTTACGTACTGGTTCTATTGTCGAACAAACTTTTAATTCAGGAATTAAAGTAGAAACAGCTAGAGTAGAAAAAAGAAAAATGCAATTTTTATATTCAACAGGTAATACTTATAGTTTTATGAATATGGAGACTTATGAACAAATTGAACTTGATAAGAGTCAAATTGAAAATGAAGCTAAATTTTTAAAAGAAGGCTTAGAAGTACTTATTTTCTTTTATGAAAATGAGATGCTTGGAATTGAATTACCAGAAAAGATTACATATACAATTACAAAGACAGAACCCGCAATTAAGGGAAATACCGCTACTAATGCTACTAAAGATGCTGAAATTGAAACAGGTATGAATATTCGTGTTCCTCTATTTATCGATGAGGGTGAAGAAGTAATTGTATCTACTAAAGATGGTAAATATGTATCAAGAGCTTAAATACGAGAAATCGTATTTTTTTTCTAATTAGGAGGATTTATGATAGAATTTGATTGTTGTAATTTATGTCCACATAATTGTAATGTTAATAGAAATAATGGAGAAAAGGGATTTTGTCAGGCTAATAATAAGTTAGTTATTGCTAAAGCTTATTTGCATAAATGGGAAGAACCTTGTTTATCAGGAAATGTTGGAAGTGGAACTATTTTTTTTAGTTATTGTAATATGAGATGTTTATTTTGTCAGAATTATGAGATTAGTAGTTTAAATATTGGAAAAGAAGTATCTATAGATAGATTTGCTTTAATATGTTTAGAATTACAAAATAAAGGAGCTCTTAATATTAATTTGGTAACTCCTAGTCATTTTGTTCCTTTAATAGTTAAAGGATTAAAAGAAGCTAAGAAAAGGGGATTAGTGATACCAATTGTATATAATACTAGTGCTTATGAAAAAGTAGAAACTTTAAAACTACTAGAGGGTTTAATAGATATTTATTTACCTGATTTAAAATATTATAGTGATGAATATGCAGTTAAGTATTCTAAGGCTAAACATTATTTTGATTATGCTAGTAAAGCTATTTATGAGATGTATAGACAAGTAGGTAAGGTAGTAATTAAAGATGGAATAATGCAAAAGGGAGTTATTGTTAGACATTTGATGTTACCTAAGATGATCGAAGATAGTAAGAAGATAGTTTATTATTTATATAATAAATATGGTGATAATATTTATATGTCCTTGATGAATCAATATACTCCAATTAGAAAATTATGTTATGAAGAATTAAATAATAAAGTTAGTGATATGGAATATGATAAACTTATTGATTATGCTTATGATTTAGGTGTTAGAAATGCTTTTGTTCAAGATGGAGATACACAAAGTGATAGTTTTATTCCTAAGTTCGATATGGAAGGTGTATAGTGATGTTATAAATTATGAATAATATTTAAGCATATTAGTTAAAATATGTTAAATATTATTCTTTTAACTTGAAAATGAATTAACAATATGATAATATTAATTTATAAGGATAGAAGATATAAATACTATTCTTATTTAAAGTTCTATTTGCATTAG
>CALVUN010000017.1 GCA_944363595.1 uncultured Bacilli bacterium | reverse complement strand
AATGGGAATTTTTGTGATTTAGAAAATTATACATATCTTCATTTTTGCTTAGTTTGGAAAAGGGAGAGTGTCTTAATAATTCTTGATTTTTGGTTATAAAATCTAAAAATTTGTGATGTAAATCATCTAATTTATAGTTATCGATAGCAAATTTGACAGGATATTGATTTAACCAATCGTTATTTTTTTCAATATATGCTTTGACAAATTTATGATTATAACATTCACTCATGACATTTAAAAAGTCTTCTAAATCTTCAAAATTGATTGTTTCTTCATCTAATTCTTTTAGATTTGTCTTAGTAGAAATAACAATTTTTTGCATATATTCATCTTCTAATATTAAAGAAAAGTGTTTTTTTTCTTTGTCCATGTATATCACCTTCATTTAATTATAGAATAACAAATCTTGTTTGGCAAGTCAATAAAATTACATTTTACTTTACTTATTTTTAGTTATTTTTAGTTATTTTTATATTGTTCAAATTTTTATAAATAAAAAATACTGGTATGATTGTTTTACCAATATTTTTATTGAAATCTTCAATTTATGTAGGTTATTAATTTAGAGAAAAAGTTGCATTAATTGAAGAAGATGATGTTTGATTAGTCCAAGTAGCTCTAGTATCATATGTTCCATTAGCAGACCAACCAGTTGAATAAGTTCGACCAGTACTTGAAACTGTTGTTGTTGCTGTTCCTGAATCATACCATACTAAATTAAACATTTTTCTACCTGCTTGAGTTTTTATAGATACGGGTTTAGAAATACTGTTTGCACGTATTGAAGTAGTAAAACTAGTACCTACAGAACCTTTAGTGACTGTTACAGAATTATTGTAAGTTAAGGTAGAAGTAGCTGATGAAGCATTAACAACCATTACGCATACAAAGCAAGATATTAGTAACAATGCTGAACCAGTTATCTTTTTTATTATTTTACTCATAGATGACACGCACTCCTTTCTAGAACTATAAGTAAACTATAGGTAACCTACAATTCTAAACTAATTATATATACAAATTACAATAAAAGCAAGTAATAAAAGGAACTGTTCCTTAAACAATTTAAAAATGGCCTTAAACGTAATATATGAGCACTAAATAATTTCTTTATGTATTTCTTCTAAAAAGGACACTTAATATATTTATGATTAATCCACATAGAAATATTATTAATAATAATTTTAAATTCACTATGATTAGTTGAATATGAAAAATGTATTTTATAATAATGATAATAATTAGTGATAATATTATGGAAATTATAAAAGATATTAAATACAATGATAATAACCTTATAATATTATTTTTTTTAATTTGTTTAATACTAAAGCCTAATTTTCTTTCAATTAAACTTTTTTTTCTAAAGTCTAATAAAATATTATTTATAACAATAAATACTATAATAAAAAACAAAAAAATAATAATATAGCTAACTAATTTTAATACATCTATTAAATCACCTATGTTACTAACTTGAGTACTCTCTAAATTTAAATATGAACTTTCTAAAATTACTTTGTCATTTTTGCCATTAAATTGTTTTTCTAATTCACTTTTAATATGATCTGATTCACTATATGAATTAATATTCATTGTATATACAAATAATTTTTGTTTTGAAAGTAGTTCATTATACTCATCTTCTGATACTAAAATTTCAGGCCATAAGTTTTCATAAAAGTTTGATATATTAAATTCTAAATTTTCTTCTTCGGTTTTAAAACCAATTTTTTGGTTTAAGGAAAAAGAAAAATAATCTTTATAATAATTGTACCACGTTGGATTTAAGCCTATAGCAATTTCTTGCTTTTCTAATTGGTTAGTTGTGTCTGGGCTTACTAAGATATAATTAAAATCATTTATTATTAAATCATTCCATTTGATTTTATATTCATAATTTTTATCATTAATGATATGTTCATCAATAGTATCTCCATTTGAATTTTTTAATACATATTCTTGATCAACAATTACATCGTAAGTTTTATCAGGTGATAGTATAACTTTTTTTTGAATATTACTAATTAATTGGTTTTCTTTTAGTACGTCATATGAATCTTTTTCACTGGCTATAATAAGAATAGATCTTTTAGAGAATAAATCATTTTGGACTTTTTCAAAATATCCTAAAAAACTCATTATAATGAGTAAAACAGTGAATAATATAATAAATATTAATGAATAGACTTTAGTAATTCTATTGCGAAAAAAGCTTTTAAGAATCATAATTATCACCTCCTGTTAATGTAATAATAGATTTATTAGTTATTTTAGAAATGTGATAAATACTAATAATAGATGATATAATGACTATAACAAAAAAGGTAAACAATATGTCGATTATGAAAATTTTTATGATAAATCCTGAATAAATTAGTGAATGTAATAGTGTTGCCTTTAACAATATGTAAATAGTTAAAAAGACAATAAAGCCAACAATAAAAGCTAATAAACTAAATATTAAATTATCAATAAAATAATACTTTTTAATGTCCTTTTTGGTAAAACCACTAGCCATCATTAGGCCTATTTTTTGAGTATTATTTATTATATTTTTTTTGATATAAAACATTGATAATATGATAATACCAAACATTATAATAGTAATTAAGATATTACAAGTTAGTAAGATTGTATTAACGAGGGATGTATCAAGTTCATTTTTGACTGTTGGTTGCATAAATCCTAATTTCTCTAGTTCATTTGCCACGTTTGAAACGTTATTTTTGCTATCAACCACGACGACAAAACCATAGACAGTTGCATTTTCTGGGTCATCTAAAGTACCTACATTATTGATTTCTTTGATGTCATCAGCAGGCACATAACAAACATTGTTGGCCGTCATAACTTCTTCATTATTATATAGACCAATAATGGTAAATTTTTTAGTATATGCTTTATCTTCGACGGCTTTTACACCATTAAATGTATATGAATAATAAGTTATTTCAAATTTTTTACCTAAAAGGTCGTAGCCATTTAAAATTTTATTTTCGTCAAGGCCTAAGCTTACAGCTTCACTTGATGGGTAAAAATTTATTGGGCATATGGCAACTTCCCTATCATTTTCATCGAATGATTCGCCAATTATGTTTTTAGGTAAGGTAGCATAGCTTCCATAATTTAGATCTATATAACCATCATATTTTTCACTTTTAAAATCACTTAAGACAGAAGCAAAATCATAGTTAGAACTATATACATCCACGACATGTTGGATATTTTTTATTTTTGATAAACCATAATCTTCACTTTCTAAATTAGGAGAAACTAATAATGATCTAAAACCGATATTTTGAGTGATGGTGTTATTGATATAGCTTACAAAATTATCTCTAAATGTGAGACCAAACATAAATAAAAATGTACATAAAGAAAATACTAAAAGTGTATATTTGTAATGTTTATTTCTTTTTGATGTTTTTAATGAAAAGGAAATGCAATCACTAATCTTCACAATTATCACCAATAATTTTTCCATCTTCTATTGTGTAAACTACATCAGCATATTTTTTAATTTCACCACTATGACTAACAACAATTATACATTTTCCATCTTCACCTTTAGTTAGTTGCTTTAAAAATTTAAAAATACTTTCTTCCATTTTTTTGTCTAAATTTCCAGTTGGTTCATCCGCTAATATTATTTGGGGATTATTAGCTAATGCTCTTGCAATTGCCACTCTTTGTTGTTCGCCACCAGATAGTTCATTTATATAGTGATCAGCCCGATTACTTAAATCCATTTTTTCTAATAATTCATTTGCTATGTTTTTTCTTTCCTTTTTAGGTATTTGTTTATTAATTAACATTGGAAAGATAACATTATCTCTTGCATTTAAATTGTTGTCAAGCTTAAAATCTTGAAAAACAAAGCCAATATTTTCCATTCTTATTTTTGATAATTTATCATCATCATAATGGGCAATTTTTTTTCTACATAATTCTAAACTACCATTATCGAAGGTATCAATCAATCCTATTGTGTTAATAAATGTTGATTTTCCACTTCCACTATGACCCATAATAGCATATAGTTTTCCTGTTTCAAATTCTATTGAAGCATCGTTTAAAATTTCAATTTTTTTATTTTTAGTTTTATAGCTTTTATAAATATTTTTGGCACTAATTACAATTTTATTTTTTGGATTATGTTGCATTTTTTTCATCACTCACCTCATATACAAATATTATTCATTGATAACATTATAACATGATTTTACTAAAATTTAACACAAAATTAACTTATTTTTATTTTTACTTTTTTCGACATATTTATACATAATTTTATAATTTGGTTTCATAATAATATTGGGTGATGAAAAATGGGAAAAAATAAAAGTCAGAAAAAAGTTAGTAAAACTAATATGAAAACTAATAAGACTGAAAATAGCATGAATAAGAGTTGCTCTTGTAATGATAATAGTAATTCTAATGCTAGTGAAAAACAAAATAACCAAAACAATATGTTTTAGTTAAAAAACTCCTTTTTTAGGAGTTTTTATGTTGTTTGTTCAATAGAATTTACTTTATCTAAACGATCGATACTAACACGAAAGCTTTGGTAATCAATATTAATGGTTCCTAATACTTCAAAATTGGTTATTATTTTGGCATAGTAAGTATATATTAATACAATAGTACCTATATCCATATGATTGGTAGTTATTAGATATATTCCATATAATATTAAACAATAACGACTTATTTCCATGATTGTTAAGACAATATAATTGATACCTAAGGATAAAACATTGAATTTAGCATTGGCTTTTAGGTAATCGTTATTTCTTCTTATATAGCGTCTTTTGATAGACATTACTTCGCTGGCTTTTATTTTTATTTTTTCATATAAGTCATGAATAGTAATTATTTTTTTGTCTAATGATTCTTTTCTTATTAAATTATTTTTACTTATTAGTCTACTTTGAGATATAAGAAAGGCTATCATTAGAAGGGAAACAATTATGGTTATTAGAAATATGTATTTATCTAGAGATAGGAAATAGGTATATATAACTAGGAATTCTAAGACTTGAATAGCTCTTGTGACAAGATTTCCTAGAAAAGTACATATTACATTTATGTCTTCATTGGATATATTAGCATATTCTCCTAAGGTTAATCCTTTGACATTATCTGTCTTATCGATGAAATAATCGGTATATTCGCCATATAAATGATTATAAAATTCATACCATGCTTTTTGATTTAGGTATTCCCATACGTAATATAAAGCGGATAAGATAAGGGAGATTATTACTAAGAAATAGGCTTTATCGAAGGTATTTGAAGTGATACGATCGATAGCTCTACTCCAGAAAATGGGAACAATTAACAAAAGTGCTCTTGTAAATATTGATGTTATTATTTTAAATATTAGCCATTTTTTACATCTTACAACGATATCTTTTGTTAAGTTCATAGAATCACCCTTTTATTTGATTATTTCTACTTCACTTCCGTTTACTAATAAATTAGCATTGGCATCATCGGTATCGATATGCATTTCGTAATATGATTTTTCGGCTATTTTGATGTGGACATGGTCTAGTATTCCACCTTTTTCACTTTCTACTTTTACTTTTACTTCTTTGGTGTCAATGAGACCTTTTTCTTTGGCTTCAAGTGGAGTTATGTGAATGTGTCTAGTGGCAATTATGCATCCTTCTTCTAAATTTAGTTGTCCTTTTGGGCCAATTAGGGTAATAGGACTGCTACCTTTTAAGTCACCTGAGTCTCTAATGGGGGGATTTAAGCCTAATTTTATGGCATCAGTTTTGGATATTTCGACTTGATTATATGGTCTTATAGGACCTAAAACACGAACGTTTTCAATAATAGATTTAGGACTTTTGATAGTTACTTTTTCGTTGGCAGCGAATTGTCCTGGTTGGTTGACATCACGTAATTTGGTTAATTGGTAATCTTGACCAAATAAAATATCAGTTGCTTCTTTAGTTAGATGTACATGATGATTTGATACGCCAATTGTTACTTTCATTATTTATCATCTCCTTTTATATTGTACCATTTTTTGTTATTTTATACAATCATATTTGTTTTTTTATTTCATATAGTTAGTTAATGAAAGGAGTGTTTTATGAACAATAGTAATTATTATCCTAATGCTGTTTTTCCTGGGCAAGGTATTAATACTTCTACTTATGTACCTAATCAACAAAGTGTGCCTAGTTATGAGCAATCGCAAGTATCTAATATGTACAATGTAAGTGCAGAACAGTCTTATATTGAAAATATTTTGCGACTTAATCGTGGAAAGAAAGCACGTTTTCACATAACTGTTCCTGGATCACAAGAATGGCAAGATCGTGTTTTTAATGGAATTATTGAACAAGCGGGACGTGATCATATTGTTGTTTCTAATCCTGATACGGGTGAATGGTATTTGATTTTAATGATTTACCTAGATTTTGTTACTTTCGAAGAACCTATTAATTACAGTAAAGATTTTGTCTTGCCTAATACTTGATAATAGTTTAAATCTTTGATATAATTTAAGCTAGGAAGTGATATTAGTGGATGTTCTTATTTTAGTTATGTTTTTAGTAATTTTGATAATATGTTGTTGTATTGGTATATATTCTTATATTTATAATAAATTTCAAGATGTTATTATTAGAATTAATGAGGTTGAAGCTACTATTGATACTAATTTACGAAATAAATATGACCTTATTAACCGAGTTGTATCAATTGTAAAGGGCAATATTGAAACAGAAGAAGAGGTATTTGAAGATATTGTTAAACTTAGATCGAGAAAGATTAGTAATTTTGAACTTGATAGGAAGTTAATTGATGCAAATAATGAGTTTTTGGCTTTGAAGGATAAATATGAGGAAATTAATAAAAGTGATGAAATTAAAAAGATATCTAAACAGCTTAAAGATATTGATGAGAAACTTGCTACTTTTAGGGATTATTATAATGAAAATATTAGTAAATATAATAAATTGGTTAGAAATTTTCCTACAAATATTGTGGCTATGGTTTGTAAATATAAAGAAAAGTTATTTTTTGATCGTAAGGATATGAATGATGAAGATTACGAAGACTTTAAATTATGATTAAAGTCTTTTTTTTGAAAAAATAACAGTAATTATACTGTTATTTGATTGTCCAGTCAATGGGCTTGATATGGTTTTTGATAAGGAAATTATTGGTTTTTGAAAATGGCTTGCTACCGAAAAAGCCATAGTTAGCAGATAAGGGACTGGGATGAGCTGATTCTAGTATTAGATGTTTGGGATTGGTTATGTACTTTTTTTTACTTCTGGCAAATGATCCCCATAGGATAAAGACTATTGGTGTTTCTTTTTGGTTTAGTTTTTGAATAATGGTGTCGGTAAATTTTTCCCATCCGATATTTTTATGGGATGCGGGTTTTTCTTTTTCAACGGTTAAGACGGCATTTAAAAGTAATACGCCTTCTTTAGCCCAGCATTCTAAATTGCCTTTGTTTGAGATGGGTATTTTTAGATCGTCGTATAATTCTTTATAGATATTTTTTAGTGATGGTGGTAATTTGACTCCATCAGATACGGAAAAGGCAAGACCGTTGGCTTGACCTACTCCATGATATGGATCTTGGCCTAAAATGACTACTTTTACGTCATTATAATCAGTGGTTGTAAGTGCTTTTAATATTTTTGTTTTGGGAGGAAAGATTGTTTTTTCTTTATATATTTGGTTAATGAATTTGACGATGTTTATAAAGTATGGTTCATGATAGACATCTTTTAAAACTATATCCCAATTATTTCCAATCATTAGTTAACACGTCCTAACTGTCCTTGTGGGCATTTTTCATCAGTCGTAGTACTATTTATGGTATAGACATATTTATTTGCTTCTTTGGATTTTGTGATACTAATTGTGCAGGTTCCGATATCTTCCTTAGTATTGGGATCTTTGATGACTTTTTTGACAGTTCCATCAGCCTCAGTTTCATTAGTGGCGGTTAAGAAACCTGTACTGACTAAGTCATTTAGGGTTAGGTTAATTGTTCCTTCATTACTACAACTTGTTCCATTATGAGTCAAGTTTCCAAATTGGCATTCTTCATAGTAAGATTTGGAACTGGTAACGATATTATTTATCATAATATTATAGGCATTATCTTTTCCTTGATTAAAACTTTCAATGACTCTTGGGGTAGCGATAGCTGCAATTATGGCAATGATAACAATTACGGCAATTAATTCGACTAAAGTAAATCCTTTATTATTTATTTTCATACTCTCACCTATTTAGATTATATAATAAAAAATAGGCTTTGACAAGTCATCTGTTGCGGGTATCAATAAGAATGATGTCATCACCTATTTTTACTATTTGGTGCCATGATAGTTCTATTTCTTCACGGCTCGATAAAAATTTTTTTGTACCTCTTCTTTGCTCTAGGATAAGACTTTTGATACGGCCTTCATTATCGATTATAACATCGACAATTACTCCTATTCTAGTTCCTGTTGTTATGTTTATGATTTCTTTGGTTTGGAGATCTGATAAATGCATGATATCACCTTAATTTATTATATTATTTGATATATTTTTTTATGCTATTGATGGCATTTTTTTCTATTCTCGATATTTGAGCTTGAGATATTCCTAACTCAGAAGCTATCTCCATTTGGGTTTTTCCGACAATAAATCTTTCTTTTAGTATATCTCTTTCACGTTCTTTTAATTGTCTTAGGGCTTTATCTAATGCTAGTTTGATATCGATATCGTATTCGTCTTTTTTATCAGATAATTGGTCAAAGAGGTAAATGGTATCACCACCATCATTATATATGGGTTCATACATACTCATGGGTTCTCTTAATGATTCTAGACTTTGGGTTATTTCATATTCGGTAACACCTAATATTTTGGCTATTTCTTCATTTGTTGGTTCTTTACCATTTGCATCCATTAGTTGTTCTTTTAATCTTAATGTTTTATAAGCTATATCTTTAATACTTCGAGATATTCTTAATGTTGAATTATCTCTTAAGTATCTTTTTATTTTTTTTTAAATCATAGGACATGCATATGTTGATAGTTTGACATCATATGATATATCGAAGTTATCGATTGCTTTTACTAGGCCTAAACATCCTACTTGGAATAAGTCATCTAAATTATCTACTTTATTGTTAAATTTTTTTAGAATACTTAATACTAATTTTAAATTACCTTTGATTAGGTCTTCTCTTGCGAAGGGATCGCCTTCTTTCATTTTCTTAAATAAATCGAGCATTTCTTCATTGGTTAATACTTTGATATTCGATGTATTCACGCCACTTATTTCAACTTTATGACGTGCCATTTTATCTCCTTTCATTTTATTATGGAGATAATTATTTTTTTTTAAACGTTTTTGGTAAAAAAAATTGTCTTAGAAAGACAACTTTATTTTTTTATTTCAACTATTTCATAAGCTTCAATTATATCTTGTTCTTTTATATCATTAAAGTTTTCAACAGTTATACCACATTCTAAGCCTTGTTTTACTTCTTTTACTTGGTCTTTTTCACGAGCTAAACTATTAATGTTGCCATCATAGATAACAACGTCATCTCTAATAATGCGGGCTTTGGCATCACGTTTAATTAGACCATTTGTTACATATGAGCCAGCGATTGTTCCTACTTTGGAGAATTTAAAGATTTTACGAACTTCAGCTTGGCCTAGTATTTTTTCTTCATATTCGGGATCTAATTTTCCTTTCATGGCCGCTTCCATATCCTCTACGACTTTATAAATGATATTATATAATTGGATATCAACATTTTTTTCTTTAGCTAGTTCCATTATTTTATTATTTGGTCTGATATTGAAACCAATAATAATGGCATTGGAAGCTGATGCTAAAACGATATCTCCTTCTGAAATGGCTCCTATTCCACTTCTAATGATATTTACTTTGACTCCTTCAACATCTATTTTTAATAATGAATTTTTGACAGCTTCTTCGCTTCCTTTGACATCTGCTTTTAAGATGATGTTAATTTCTTTGGTACCACTAGAGATACGATTGAATAATTCATCTAAACTTACAGCTGTCTGTGGATGGTTATTTTTTTCTTTTTCAATATTGGCTCTTTCGTTTGCAATACTATGGGCTTTTTTCTCATTTTCAAAGACCATAAATTTATCACCGGCTGAAGGACTAGTATTTAAACCTGTAATAGTTACAGGAGTTGATGGACCTGCTTCGACAAGATTTTCTCCTCTGTCATTTTTTAGTGTCCTTACTTTTCCATGGGATGTTCCCGCGACAATGGCATCACCTAAGCGAAGTGTTCCGTTTTGTATTAATAGGGTTGCTATAACACCTTCTTGTTTATCTAGTTTGGATTCTAAGACAGTCCCACTGGCATAACGATTGGGATTGGCTTTTAATTCTTCTAGTTCACTTATTAAAAGAATTCTTTCTAATAAGTCATCTAATCCCATACCGGTTTTGGCAGAAATGTTTACAAACATAGTATCGCCACCCCATATTTCAGGAGTTAAGCCATAAGCAGCCATTTCATTTAAAACTTTATCGGGATTGGCATCTGGTTTATCCATTTTATTTACGGCGACAATAATGGGAACCCCAGCGGCTTTGGCATGATCGATTGCTTCTTTTGTTTGTGGCATTACGCCATCATCTGCTGCGACAATTATGATAACTATATCGGTTATACTTGCTCCACGGGCACGCATTTCGGTAAAAGCGGCATGGCCTGGGGTATCGATAAATGTTAATTTTCGACCTTTGTGGTCAATTTGATAGGCTCCAATAGCCTGAGTTATACCACCGGCTTCGCCTTCTGCTACATTTGTTTTTCTAATGGTATCTAACAGAGTTGTTTTGCCATGGTCAACATGACCCATTATTGTTATAACGGGAGCTCTTGGAACTAAATCTTCAGGTCGATCATTCATTTCTAATTCTTCAAAATTTACTTCACTTCTGGTTTGTTCTTTTTTTAGTTCTTTTTTATATTCAGAAGATATTAGTGATGCTGTATCAAAATCTAGGGATGTATTTAAGTTGGTTATCATTCCAAGAGTCATAAGTTTTTTTATTATTTCAACAGCATTAATTTTTAATGCTTGAGCTAATTCTGATACAGTCATATTTTCTTTATAAAGAACAATATTGTCATCATCTTTAATAGCATTTGATTGTAATTTTTCTTTATTTTTATACATTTTTTTACGTTTTGATCTGAAGTCATCATTACTCGCTTTAGTTGTGTTTGATTTGTGCTTTTTCTTATTATTTATAGGTGTTAATTCCTCTAATTCTTCTTCATAACTATCTACAATATCATCTTCACTGGTAATTATTTCATCAGTTACTTCTTCTGAATTGTCATTGTTTTCTTGACTAGCTATTTCATTATCTAGCATAATAATGGCATCATCATCTAACATGGTATTTTCATCTTCAATAGTTATGTTTAATTTTTGACATAATTTTTTTATTTCTTCAATTGGTTTATTAACATCATTAGCATATTCTAATACGCTCATCATATTAACCACCTCCTAGGTTTATTTTTTTTCGATAATTTCTTTCAACTCCTCATATATGGTGTTATCAATTGGTGTTTCTAAATGTTTTTCTAGTATTTTGGTTTTGATGGCCTTGGATAAGACATCTAAATCTTTTTTGATATAGGCTCCACGGCCATTACTTTTGCCTGTTAAATCAACAAAAACTTGATTATTGTTATTTTTGACAATACGAATTAATTCTTGTTTGGGATATTTTTCTCTAGTAACAACGCAAGTTCGCATTGGTATTTTTTTATTCATTGGTACCTTCTTCTTGTAGATTTACTTCTTTACTGTTTTTGACTTCAATTTTATAATGAGTTAACTTAGATGCTAAACGAACATTTTGACCTTTTTTACCAATTGCTAATGATAAATTGTCATCATTGGCGATTGCTAAGGCTTCTTTTTTCTTTTCGTCAGTGATGAAAACGCGAACATTTTTGGCTGGTGATAAGGCGTTTTGAATGAATTTAACAGGATCTTTATCGTATAATACGACATCTATTTTTTCGCCATTTAATTGACTTAGAACACGACCAATTCGCGATCCTTTTTCGCCAATGATAGCTCCCACTGGTTCAACGTTGTCATAATCGGTATATACAGCAATTTTGCTACGACTTCCAGCATCTCTAGCAACAGAATATAACATAACAGTCCCATCACTTAGTTCAGGTATTTCTAATTCAAGTAATCTTTTTAAGAAACCGTAGTGTTTTCTTGATAAAAGGATAAATACTCCTTTATTGTTGATATCTAATTTGGATACATAGACTTTTACAGAGGAACCCATTTCTAATTTTTCACCAGGAATAATTTCACTTTTAGGTAGTAAACCGTGAGCTCTTCCTAAATTAACGTAATAATTTTTGGTGTCCTCTCTTTCTAGAATACCTACAAGTAATTCGTCTTGTTTATCTTTGAATTCTTCTGTAACAGCACTTTTTTCGGCTTCTTTGATTCTTTGAACGACGACTTGTTTAGCAGTTCCAGCGGCTACACGACCAAAATCGGTTAGGGGTTCTTCTTTCTCTATTGTCTCACCAACAGCAATTTCAGGAACTATTTTTTGGGCATCTGTGATTGATATTTCGGTTACGTTGTTGTTTACCTCTTCGACAACATTTTTAAAAGAATATAATTTGATTTCACCTGTTTCGGGATTTACTTTACAGCGAGCATTGGGATTACCTGTTTTTTTCTTAAAAGCCGCGATCATAGCTTGTTCCATTGTTTCGACAACGAAATTTTCGTCTAAACCTTTTTCTTGACATATTGCATGCAAAGCGGTCATAAATTCTTTTGCTTGTTTTGTGTTCATTATTGATTACCTCTTTCTTTTGACATTACTTCTAGTATGTAACTATCTTCAAATATTTTTTCATTTTGATCAAGAATAGGATTGATTATGTTAGTTACTTCGACACATGTATCTAAATCAACTGGTTCATCACGGTCGATTGTTATTCGTAAATAATTATTACTTCCTTCTTTAACATATTCAATGCTATCGATAATTACTCCTAAGTTAGTAACTTCTTCTTCGACTAATTTTTTTACTTGTTCTTCTATATTCATAATACCTCCATTATCTAATATTAAAGAGTGGATTTTTAAGCCACTCTTCTGTCAAGATAACTATAGTATATCACATTTTTTAATAAATGTACAATTTTTTTATTGCTTTTATACTTTTTGAAAAAATTTATTATATTTATTTTTTGTTTTTACTTATTTATTATTTTTTTATTTCTGCTTAAATATTTTTGTTAAATGTTAAAATTAGATCATGATCTTTTTCAATTTTTAACATATGGTATTTGATACCTACTTGGTCAAACATAGCTTTAGATGCTTTGACGCCATCGGTATTAGCGTATTTGTCGGATAAATAGATTACTTCCTTAATACCTGATTGAATTATTAGCTTGGCACATTCATTACAGGGGAAAAGATCGACATATATCTTGGCATTTTCTAATTCTTTGCGGCTACCTCGGTAATTTAAAATGGCATTCATTTCACCATGACATACATATAGGTATTTTGTTTTTAAGGGATCTCCTTCTCTATCCCATGGAAAGTTATCATCTTCAATACCATTAGGAGTTCCATTGTAACCGATGGATAATATGCGATTATCCGATCCGACAATGCAAGCTCCAACTTGGGTATTAGGATCTTTACTACGCATGGCTGCTAATTTGGCAATACCCATGAAAAATTCATCCCAACTGATGCTATTTGGGCGTTGTTTTTTTATTTTTTCTTCAAACATGCTTTCACTCCTTATTTGTTTGTTTCATTATAATAATGTATTTCCTCTAATTTAGTGATTATGGATTCTAGTTCTTCATCATCAGTAGTGGTCTCATCAATAGTTTCTTCAATTAGCATTAATAATTCACTTATACTATGACAAGTGTAGAAATTTATGTGATATTTTTCTAATGTTTGTACATCCTCTTTACTTAGTAAAATTCCATTACCATTATCTATTGATAGATAACTACTAGGATTTATTTGTTTTAATAGTTTGTTTATATCCATGTTCTATATCACCTAATAATATTGTATCATAGTTTAGTTGATTTTTTTAAAAAAAACTACTAACTTTTTTTGTTAGTAGCTTGTTAGTTATTTTTTACTATCTAAACTCGCAACAAGATCCGCATTGTTGATTGGTTATGACATTTTCTTCGCTACATGTGTATCTTGGTTGGTATGTATGACGATAAATGTGGTTATTAATTATTCTTGTATTGATTGGGCATACGTGTCCTTGCCCTTTTTTGATAGACTTATTCCTCAATACAAGCATTTAATAATGTAATTATACTTACAAAATCGTTGTCACTTAGTTTTTCAACAAATTTTAAATTTCTAATTTCATAATCTATACTTCTTATATGTTCACACAATACTGACCCGTGTATTTTTCTCGCATCTTCTAAATTATAATGTGTTGGAAATTCTTTCTCATTAGATGTTATTGGACATACAATAACCATTTTTGTATTTTGATTGAAAACATTATTACTGATAACTACGGCTGGTCTAAACCCTGCTTGTTCATGACCTTTTGTAGGATTGAAATCTAAAAAAACAACATCACCTTGCTTAGGTATATATTTTTTTACCATATTTCTCTCCCTACGTTTTCATCCCAAGAAAATTCTTTTGCTAAATTTTTACCATGATATTCTTTAAATTTATCTTCTAATGATATTTTTTTCTTCTTTGGAATGCTAATAATTATTTTATCTTCCTCTTGTTCAATATTTAATATATCATTAGTTTTTATATTTAAAGACTTTAAAATACTACTTGGAATTCTAATCCCAGAAGAATTTCCCCATTTTTGAATCCTCGTTTCCACAATATCATCTCCATTCATTTATAGTATATACAAAGTCTATACATTTGTCAATTGTATTTTACTATTATTATATTCAATTTAATAAATATTACTAAATGTAACTTTTATATTGATAGTTTTATCTTTAAATATTTCTATTCTTTCAATTAAGTTAATTATTAGTTCTCTACTGGGATTCTTCATAGATAAAAATTTATCAATATATTCAATATCCATTTTATTTTTTGATTCTCCATTTATAGTATCATTAATACTGTTATTTAATTCACTATATCTTTCTTGTTTGACATTTAATTCCTGCTCTAATTTTATTTTTACTCTTTCAAACTGTTCTTCCGTAATCTTTTTATTTAACTTATCAATATAAATAGTATCTAAATTATCATTAATCTGTTTAATATCATTAGAAAGTACTTCTAACTCATTTTTATTATTGGTTTTATTATCTTCTTTTAAATTATTTAAAGTCTCTTTTGTTATTTTATCTTTATTAATATAATTTAGACATATTTCAGTTAAAGAATTAATTATAATTTTTTCTAATTCATCGTAGTTATTAGAGTGGGTAGTACATAATCTTTGTTTCATATAAGTTCGATAATAATTACAGATGGTATAACATCTATTATCTTTTTTTCTTCTAGATGTAACCCCTATTCGATGTCCACAATCTCCACAGTATAAGAGTCCATCTAATAAATGAATTTCTTTTTTTTCATTTCTTCCCTTATTTTTAGGTATTCTTTTTTGAACTTCATAAAATATCTCTCTATCAATAATTGCTTCATGAGTATTTTCAACAACTATATAATCATTAGGATTATTCTTTATTACTTTTTTTACTTTATAATTAATTTTACTTCTTCTATTTTGTACCATATCGCCTATATATATTCTGTTTGTTAAAATATCTCTTATGGTTTTTGAATGCCACTCTCCATATTTTAAATTATAATTACTTTTCCATTCAAAGTTATAGTATTGTGCTGGAGTTTTTACCCCTTCATTTGTAAGTTGTTTTGCTATCTTAAAAAACGATAAGCCCTCTAAACACATATCAAATATTCTTTTAACAACATTTGCTTGTTGGGCATTCACGACTAAATGATTTTTATTGTCTTTATCTTGATCATATCCAAATGGAGTTCTACCTCCTACCCATTTTCCTTCTTTCATTTTTGCTTTTAGACTAGATTTTATCTTTTTAGAAATATCTTTAGCATACATATCATTCATTATCGCTTTAAATGGTGCTATATCATTATTAGAACTATCTAAAAATGTATCAATATTGTCAGTAACTGCAATATATCTAACATTATGCTCTGGAAAATACTTTTCCATTAAATTTCCAGTTCCAATATAATCTCTACCAAGTCTAGACATATCTTTTGTAATAACCATATTTATTTTGCCTAATTCTATATCCCCTAATAATCTATTGAAATCTGGTCTATCAAAATTTGTTCCAGAATAACCATCATCAATGTAAATATCATATACCCTTAAATTGTTTTCTTTCACATATTGAAGTAATAAACTTTTTTGATTTGTAATACTTTCACTCATCTCAGTTTTATCATCATCTTCACGTGATAATCTAATATATAAGCCTACATTAAAAAAATTCATTTGTTATAATCCTTAATAATTATTTTGGATATTTCTGTTTTTAAAGTTTTAATTAATATATCGTTTATATTTAAACCCGTATCATTATATATAATATTCATCTTATATTTATTCATAATATCACAATTAAATTTATGTTAAGATAAAATAAAAAAGACTATACATAAGTCTAATTTAAATTATTTAAAACACCATTTTCTAAATCATTAATATTATATAGAGTTTCTAATTCATTAAATGTTTCTTCTAAATTATTTTTAGCATAATTCCATCCTACACCATCAGTTATCCAAATAAATGTTACTCCATTTATTTTTTTAACTTTTTGAGCAATTAATTCATAACTTCTTGCCGTTTCATTTAATTTAGAACCTTTACTAGCATAAAAATTAGTTTCAATAACATACAATTGTTTATCAGTTTTTATAACATAATCCCATC
>CALVUN010000016.1 GCA_944363595.1 uncultured Bacilli bacterium | reverse complement strand
ATAAGTCCCAAATTCAATTTTATAGAAAAAGTTAGTTATGGTTTATACATGATTACAAAGATTTTTAAAGATGAGGTTAATACAATTGTGGATGTTATGATGAAATGGTAGATATATATATATGATGTCTTATTGATATTTGTTTAAATAGTTAAGATGACTATTTAAAATTAGTTAATTATTTTTTAGAAGATGATGATAATTAATAAAATATATTATATTGATTTTATTAATTATTTATCTATCTTTTTTTTGTTATTTAATGGGTTTATAAAGATTTTTATGTTTATTATTTTTCTTTTTTAAGTTAATTGACTTTTATATTTGATAATGCTATAATTATTTTAGAAAATAGTAATAAGTAGGAGGACAATATGAAAGTAATAATAAAAAAGAGTTATGGAATTATACTTACTTTAAGCTTAGTTTGTTTAGTGCTTTTTATAGCTTCTATGTTTTTTTTGTCTAAGGATAATACTAAGAGTTTTGCTAGTGATGGGTATATTATATCTTTAGCTAGTGGAGATTTTGTTGTGGATGAATTTGATGAGGGAACTACTTATAGAAAGAATTTAGATGGTGATATTGTTTTTAAGAATACTTCTAATGATGAAGTTGTTTCTTCTTTAGATAACTTTGTTCATTTTAGTAATGGTGATATTAATTTTTTACAAAATGGTGTTATTTTAGATTTGAATAAGATTACTGAGACGATTGTTCCTTACTATAATATTACTAATAAGTCTTTAGTAAAATTTAATAATGGTAGTTATTTGATTAATAGTATAAATGGGGATTTGGAACTTGATAATTGGATTGGTAAGATCAGTGATAATAAGTATATTGTTGCAGGTGAGAATATTGCTTTGAAATTAGCGGGTAATCCTGATGTTGTTTATTCACAGGGCGTTGGTAATTTCTTTGAAATTAGTTATATTGAAGATGGGGTTGTAGTTATTTCTGATGGGGTTACATCTAGAAGTACTACTGCTGATAATACATATTTATATGTAGGTGAAGATATTGTTATTAATTTAGGGGATATGAATGTTTATTATAATGATGAACCTAAACTTTCTTTGTCACAGATGACTATTAGTGGTAATGAGAATATTGAAATTGTTCCTTCAGAAGATGAAGGCTTATTTGCAGATGAAGATGATAATGAAGATACTCCTAGTGGAGATGAGGGGAATGGTACTACAGTAATTCCTGGTGATAATGGTGATGATGGAACTGGTACTGGTGATGGTACTGGTGATGGTGATGGTAATGGCGATGATGAATTAGGAGATGAAGTATCTATTACTAAGAATCCTACATTTAGATTATTAGAAGCTGATGTTACTGCTAATTCAATTGATTTACTTGTTGGTGTTAGTGATCCTAATGGTGTTATTCAAGGAGGAGTTACAGTTAATATTACTAATGTTTCTACTAATGAGACTGTATATACACAAAATGTTAATCCTCTTACTAGTGAAATTGAAATTAGTACTGGTAGTGGGGCACTTACTCCTAATAGTAATTATATTGTTTCTATCGTTGGAGATTATACAACTGATGAGCTTACTTATGAAAAACAATATTTTCAAAGAATATTTAAAACAGAATCTTTGGGTGTTAAATTGGAAAAGAGTTATGCTACCTCTGATAGTTTAGCATTTAATGTTAGTGTAACTGGGGAAGATATGATTGCTTCATATGATCTTAGTTTATATGATAGTTCTGATAATGAGATTGAGACTGTTAATGTTAAAGTTAATGGTAATAATTCTTATGAGACTTTATTTGAAAATCTTGATTCTAATACTGAATATAAGGCTGTTTTAAAGAATATTACTTATGCTAATGTTACTTATGTTGATGGAGAAGATGCTAGTTTATATAGAGAAGGTGATTATACATTTACTTTATCTGTTAAAACGTTAAAGGTACCTCCTGTACTTGGGGAACTTAAAGCTGTAGTTAGTGATAAAAAAGATAGTGTTAAACTTAGTGTCGATGTTGTAAGTGATGAAGAAGATGCTATTACGAAGTATGTTTATTATGTTTATAAATATAATGATGTAACAGGTGTCGGTGATAATGAGGCAGTTACTTCAGTTGAATCTAAGGAAGCTAGTAGTATTGATTTAGCTATCGATGGGGAAAAGATACTTGCTAGTCAAAGTTATCGTTTTAAAGTTGTTGTAGAATATTATGATAATGAAAAATATGTTGAATATGAAACTGGTTTTAGTGATAGCTTTGTAGCGGGAGGTGCTCCTAAGGTATCTTATGTAGTAGATACTAATAATACAATATTTAATACGGTATCTGGTACTATTCAAATTGAAGATAATAATTGTACGGTACCTATGGCTGGTCGTGATTGTTTTGATCAAGATAATAATATTTATGTTAGATATTATAAAGCTGGTACTACGACGATTGATTATAATGAAGTAGAAGCTAATTTTGATCCTGAGAGTTTAAGTTATAAGTTTACAGCTTCTGGATTAGAGGCTAATAGTAATTATATTATCGAAGTATATGGAGATGTCGATTTAAAAGATGGTAGTGGTCTTAAGAACGACGTTCAAATTGGAGAAAGTATGTATGCCTCTACTACTGGGATTGTTCCAATGACTGTTAATTGGGGTAATGAAAAAATTAGTAGAGAAGAGCAAGTATTCTCTTTAGGTGGTAGTAAGTTTGCCTCTACTAATAATTCGGAAGTCGAAATTAGTCAACTTGCTAGTTTAAAAATTAGAGTTTATGCTAGTAATACTACTAATATTGAAGATGGTAAGTTAATTGGGGAAGTTACTAGACAAACTAATTTGAAAGAGTTATTTTATGATAATCCATTTATTATTTCAGCGACTGATACTTTTGGTTTTGATATTGATGATCTTAAGAGAATGACCGATAATTTACTTACTAAGTATTATATTTTTGAAATTACAGATCTTTATGATAGTGCTAATATTAATAGAATTGAACTTCAAAATAATGTTTATGCTTTTGAAATTAGTTCTGATTTACGAGCAGATGATGTTTTAGGGGATCCTACTTTAATTGCTGAAGTTCTTAAGTCTAATAATGTTGATTCTTCTATTAAGATTACCGCTAATTATGATTATGATAATTTAGTTAAGTTATTCCCTGATGCTGATTTTAAACTTCATTTATCTGTATGTAATAAAGCTACTTCTGAATGTGGCTCTTATAGTGCTGTTAATATAAATAATAGTGGTGGTACTTATACTAGAACTTTAACCTACAATGGTGGTATTGATTATTATGATGAAGATAGTTTACGTGATGAAGATGGTGATATTGTTTTAAGACGTGGTACTAATTATCAATTTAGATATTATATTACGGTCGATAATGGTCGTGATGGTTCAATTGATTATTATTATCCTGGAAGAATAGAAGCTGAATATGTTATGTCAGATATTGTTACTTCTTCTAAAAGAGCGCCAGTAATTTCTATTAAGGCTACTTCTAGTACAGAAAATTCTATTACTTATGCTTATACTATTACTGATGTTGATAAGGCTATGTATAAAGAAAAAGATAGCGATAATTATTATTTCTATTATGTTATTGATGGTGAAGAACATGAAGTACCTATTACTTTTAATACTGAGTCTACTTTAACGGTCGAGGGTTTAAGTAATAATAAGAGATATAGTTTATATTATAATGTGGCTATGAAGAAATCGGGTAATGTTCAAGCGGATGTTACTAAAGGTTATGAAGGTCAATTTACTTTTGATGGTTATTATGATGCTAGTAATTATGAACTTGAATATGTTCTTGAAAATAATGAACTTAGTAATAAAGCTGTTCTTAGAATAAAGAGAACTTCTAATGCTCTATCTTTACTTAATAGGATGTCTGCTTATCAACTTGTACTTAAAGTAGATGATAATATTATTTATAATAAAGCTTATACTAGTTTGAATGATGATACAGGAGAATATATTAAATCTTTGGATATTAAGTATTCAGAAATAGAAGATTATTTGAATGAAACTATTAAGGTTGAATTTTATGGTTACTATGATAATGGTTTAATTGGTGTTAAGTCTGATAGTGGCTATTTAGTTCAAGAGAATAGTAGTTATAATGGTCAAGGTAGATATATTATATTAGATAAAGCTAATAATATTATTACAAGTGATGTTCCTTTTGGTATTTATGATTATCAACTTAATGCTTTTAACTTCCATTTATATAGTTTAATTAATGATAATAATGAGATTGTTACTAGGGATAATGCTACTACTAAGAAAGAGAATATAGCTATATCTAATACTTCTGAGGGATTGAAGCATGGTAATTATACGATTAACTTTAAATCTTTATCTTTAGCTAGTTTTCCTACGAATGGTACTGATGAATTTATCTTCTATAGTATTACTCCTGATGTATCTACTTCATATAATGCTAGTATTAATGGTTTTGATGTAGTTATTGATAATGCTGGTATTACTGATAAGATACTTAAAGATAATTTTGTTATAGATAGTGATGGTAAATATTATTTCTATATTGAATTATATAATAGTAATGATGATAAGATAGATACTAAGAAAGTTGAAATTAATACTGATGGTAAAACAGAATTTAGTTTTGATAATTTAGATGATGATACTAATTATAAATATAAGATATTTGCTTATATGAATAAAGCTGGTGAAAGTTATACACAGATTAATGATAGTGATACTTGTGATAGTTCTTCTTGTAGTCCTGTTACTTATGAAGTTAAGACTTTAGCGGGATCTGATTTATTCGGGGGATTAATTGCTAGTTATGATTCTACTAGTACAGAAGATAAGTATACTAATCATAAGTTATATCTTGATCTTACTTTGAATAATGAATTAGCTAATCATCTTAAGAATTATGATTTGATTATTAATTTAATCGAAGGTGATGATGTTATTGGTACTAAAACTATTGTTCAAAGTGATTTAACTAGTAATATTAAAGTTGATTTTGATATTACAGAACATGATACTATCTATGGTACTGGTTATTATAAAGTTCAGTTACTTGCTGATACAACGGTATCTACAGGAGATAAACAAGTTACTATAAATGATGATTTTATTACTTTAGAAGAGTTAAAAGCTCCTACGATCAGTGTTACTAAGAGTGCTGAAACTAATGTTGTTAATGATGAGTATGTTTATTCTTTGACATTTAATATTGCTCTACTTGATGAATATAAGGTTATTGAAAATGGTGTATATAATATTAGGCTTTTAGATAATAATAATGATCTAGTAGAAGAGATTAGTAATGTTAGTGTTAAGGATTTTCAAACGGTAGTATTTGCTAATAAGATAGATAATCCTGATACTTATAATGTAGTTACGGATCTTAAACCTGATAGGGAGTATAAGTTAGAAGTTAGTTATCAGGTTTATATGAATAATTATAGTTTAAGATTAGAAGCTGAGAATAGTGGTTCACCATATGAAGAGTTTACAAAGAGAAATTATGTATTTAATTATGCTATTTATACTTCTGGTATATATGGTGTATCTCTTGGTTCAATGACCACGAATGCTACAGAAAATAGTATTGTATTATCTTTATTTAGTAGTTCTAATTTATCTAGAATTACGAAGATGGATTATTCTATTACACAAGAGGGTAGTTCTTCTCCTGTTGCTACTGGTAGTTATTTAGTTGGGGATGGTAAAGATAAAACTTTTAATTTAATTAACAGTGGTACTGGTGAAAGTTATTATAGTTTAGTTATTGATCCAGAAGGACTTAGTTTAGAAGTTCAAACAGGATATATATTAACACTTCAATTTTATATTACAGATGAAAGTGGTCTATATCAGGCTATATCTACTAATAATAATTCATTATATGTTACTCGTATTAGTTAAGGAGGCAAATTATGAGGAAATATGATAAGAGAAATAAAATTTATATGGGAATTATAATGATATTTAGTTTAATTTTAATTATCATTTTTTCCTTATTTATTGCTAAAGTTATTAGTAATGGTAAAATAGAATATTATTTAGATAATGGATCTATACTTTATGATAAAGATAAGAATTTGATTAAAGTTAGTGATGAAGCGGTATTAAAGATTAAGTGGAATGATCAATATTATTTGAACTATCAAGATGAAGTTATATTATTGGGTAATAATCCTATTGTATATAATCCTAATAAAGATGTTATGCAGTTATATGGTACTTATTATGAAGTTACTTCTTTAGGAGAAGATAAAGTTATTGTTAATAAAGATGAAACAATAGTAAAGACAGTTGATAGTAAGTTTTATAAGATCGATGATCGTAAGTATTTACTTATTGATCCTAGTATTAAGACAGAAGATGAACAACTTGCTACTTCTAATTATTTAATAGTAGAGTTAGATACTTTAGGTAATGCTGTTTTGTATAATAATTCAGTTAATGTTAAAACTTTTAAACCGACAGTAATTGTTACTTCTACTTATCGTTTTGATATTGCTAATGAGAAGTTATTCTTTGGTGAAGATGAAATTGATCTTAAGAAGATAATTGGTAGTACTAATAAGTATGTTGAACCTGAAGATAGTACTACAGAAGAAGGTACTGATAGTGATGAGTCTACTAATCAGGGTAATGATACAGGTAATAATCAAGTAGTTACTCCACCAGTTGATGAAGGTAATGGTAATGGTACAAATGATGGTAATGGAAATGGAGGAGGGGGAGGAAGTTCTAATATTGATGAAATTATCGATAATACAAGAACTACTTCTATTATATCAGTAACAGCATCAGTTGGTTATATTACTGTTGATTATGTGGTATATGATCCTTTGGATGAACTAGAATCTGTCTTTGTAGAAGTTAGAGATAATACAGGTAATTTAGTCAGTGTATGTTATTTAGATAAAGCTAGTACTAATTTCATAATTACGGGATTAAAACCTAATATTAAATATAATTTATCTTTTAAATATCAATATTATGATGAAAATAATCAGATAGTTGAACAAGAATTTGATAATACTAATATTACTGTTGGTAGTCCTTCAATGAATATAGTTATTGATAAAGTTACTTCTAGTAGAGTTTATTATACTATTAATTTAGATAAAGATTTTAAATTATCTGGTCTTAGGGTTAATTTGAATAGTGAACTTGATGATGGTAGTAATGTTAGTATGCATAATGATTATGGTAGTAGTGATTTAAGTGGGGATAAGGTATCAGGTTATTTTACTTATGATAAATTAGGTAAATTTGTTACGATTAGTTTAAGTAATGCTACTTATAATGGTTATGGTGTCGATATTGATGTTAAATATAAATTTGTAAGGTCTTAAAGGAGGATAAGTATGAAAGAGAAGATAAATAAAATTAAAAAGTTTGTTAATAGATATTATCCTATTTTAATTCCTATTAGTTTAATTATAGTTATGATCTTAGTATTTGCTATTTATAATATTCATAAGTTATATACTAATTATACAACTAGTGAAGAAGATAATTTCTTTCAATATTTTGCAGGACAGAAAGTTAGTTATAAGGGTACTATTAAGTTAAATAGAGATAAAGAGATTGTTGAATTTACAGTTATGGATGAGGATATTGAATTATCTAGTATGCCTATATATTTTAAGTCTGATAATGCTGATATTATTAAAGTTATGTTTCCTGAAAATATGAATTTAGTAATGGTAGAAGATAATTATGCTCAATATAAAGTAGTTAATTATGCTACTTTAACTTGGGATAAGGCTAATACTAGTTATACTTTAAAAGCTATGGATTATGAGGGTAATTTAAGTAATAGTTTCTTCTTCGATGGTGTTGATTTATATTTCTTTATGAATGAAGTAACACTTAGAATTGAAGATGAAGATATAGATTTAGGTCCTATGTCAATAGTTAAAGTTAATCCTAGAAATAGTTTAGAATATTATGATTATCAAAGTGATGAATATGTAGTTAGAGATATTACAACAGAGACTATTACAGCATATAATAAAGGTTTTTTTGTTAATTTAACAGAAGATAAAGTAAATAAATTTAATGATTTTGTATTACTTATAGATCCAACATACTTAAATAAGTTGGAAATGAAAGATAAATAGTATATATATAGAAAGGTAGGTGTATCCCTCATGGATAAAGTATATTATAATATGTTAACTACAATGATACTAGGGGGGGGGTATAAATTAACTACCTTATATAATATAAGTAATTATAACTACAAGAGTGAGTTTAGTTAATCTAGACTTATTTCTTGTAGTTTTTATTTTTACTACATATTCGTTGTATAATTATAAA
>CALVUN010000015.1 GCA_944363595.1 uncultured Bacilli bacterium | reverse complement strand
GGTTCGACCCCCTCTCTCGCTACCAATTTTGATTATTAACTAGGGTTACCTAGTTTTTTATTGGGAATATCTATTAAGATGTTTCCATCTTTTTTATTTTTAAAATAAATGGTATAATTATCTAAACTAAAAATGTTAATTTGAAAGTGAGTTGATATTGTGTCATTATTGAAGGTTAGAGATTATTTAAGAAAAAGGGGATTGGATGATAGAATTATGGTATTTGATGTTTCTTCGGCGACAGTTAGAGATGCTTCTTTGGCTTTGAATTGTAAGGAAGAAGAGATCGTAAAAACGTTATCTTTTTTAGTCGATGATAGGCCTATTTTAATTGCTATTGCCGGTGATTATAAAATTGATAATAGTAAATTTAAGAATGAATTTCATGTTAAAGCTAAAATGATTCCTTCTTTGCATGTTTTGGAATTAATAGGTCATGAAGTTGGTGGTGTTTGTCCTTTTGGGGTAAATGATGGAGTTAAAATTTATTTGGATATTTCATTAAAAAGGTTAAAAGTGGTATATCCAGCGGCGGGAAGTTCTAATAGTGCAGTTAAACTTACTTTAGAGGAATTTGAAAAGATCTCTAATTTTGATAAATGGATAGATGTTGGGAAAAAAATTTGATTTATTATTTAGTTATGGTATAATTACAATTGAGGTGAATTTATATGAGAAAAGATATTAAGACAACAGAAGCTATTTTTCCTATGCCAGTTTTAATGATTGCTACTTATAATGAGGATGGTAGTGTTAATGTTATGAATGCTGCATGGGGTATGATGTTGGATAGAAATATGGTAGTACTTAATTTAACAGAGACACATAAAACGGTTAAAAATATTTTTAAGAGAAAGGCTTTTACTGTCAGTATTGCCGATGCTAAACATGTAGTTGAAGCTGATTATTTTGGTGTTGTATCGGGAAATAATACGAAAGATAAGTTTATCAATAGTGGACTTACGGCTGTTAAATCTGAATATGTCGATGCTCCTATTATTAATGAATTTCCTATTTGTATGGAATGTGAATTTATTGAGTATCAGGATGATGAGTACGGCTGTGGTGTTATTGGTAAGATCGTCAATGTTAGTGCTTTAGAAGAAGTTATGACTGGTGATAATGTCGATATTTCTAAAGTTGAAGCGATTGCTTTTGATCCTTATACACATGGATATTATAAAGTCAGTGAAAGAGTAGGTAATGCTTTTAAAGATGGTATGAAACTTAAAAAATAGTTTTATTTAGGGGTAAATTGATTATTTATCCTTTTTTTGTTAAATGGCTATGATATATTTATTATTTATGATACAATTTATATGAGAGGAAGTTTGATTGTAATGAAGAAAGTATTGTTAATGTTATTATTTGTTATTGTTGCTTTGGGAGTAAGTGCTTGTGGTAAGGAGAATTTGGAAAAAGGTAATGATAATATGGTTATACTTAATTCTGAACTTGATGGGGTTAATGGTTTTGCTCAACAGGTTATGGATAATCAATATAAGATAGTTGCTTTAAAAGATGATGGTTCTACTTTTGATATTACGGATTATAGTGATATTAAATATGATACTTTGGATTATTCAAGTGGTAAATTGTATATGCAGAAAGATGATATTTTTTATATTATTGATTTGACTAAGGGAAATGGGGAATATGATGTTAATAGTATTTTAACATATGATTTTGATACTCCTTCTTATTATAAGAGTATGGGGGTATATGAAGGAAAAATATATTTTAATGCTGATCAGGATAATCTTATGGTATATGATATAGTTAATGATAAGACTTACGAGGTTATTGATGATGAGGAAATTGTTAGTTTTTATCTTAATAAGGATTATGGTAAGATTTATTATATAGAGAGATCGGATAAGTGTTATTTAAAGGAATATGATATTGAGACTGGAGAAATTAGGATAATAGATACAGGGGATACGCAAGAAGTTTATGGTTATACTTATAATTTTAATATTGGTATTATTAATGGTAATGGTGATGCTCTTATATATTCAAAAGAAGAAAATGTTAATGATATGAGGAAAACTAGATTTTATTATTATGATTATGTAAATGATGATAAAGTGCTTGTTGATGAGTCATTAATGTCTGGAATATATAGTGATGGTAAGCTTTATTATGCTGCTTCTGTTAGTGAGGAGATGTATCCTGATTATGAATTTAAAGTTCAAGATGGTGATGATGTTATGGTTATAATGGAACCACAACCTAATAGTTTTATTAATTTCTTTGATTTAGGTAATGGTAAGATTCAAGCGGTAATGAATTTTGGACAGGATATTTCAACATATGGGGAGCAGGCATATGTGATTGATAAAGATTCTTTGGAAATTTCTCAAGTAGATGATAATTATAATTTGGTTTATTTAATTCATGATATTGATAATGAGTTGTTAGATATTTCATAATTGTTTTGCTTGCATTATGTAATTAAAGATGTTATAATTTTTCTTGAAAGGGTGAAAATGTGAAAAAGAAAATTTTAATTGGTTTAGGGATTGTTGTATTGGTTCTTGTAGTTATTATTGGTTATTTAGTAGTGACGGATTTAAAACAAGAAGATATGTTGTTAGAAGAGGCTTCAGAAATTACGACTTTGACGAATGAAGATCCAATTGATGTAGATAAGGTGAGGGATAAACTTGATAATATTATTACTAGGGGAGATTATGCTGTAGTAGAAAGGGCTTTTAAAGACTATTTATCAGATATTATTGATAATTATGAAATTATTTATAATTCTTTAGATGATAGTAAAATGGTTGATCTGCTATCGATCGATAATTATCGTGAGGATGGTAAGGATTTTAATGAAACATTAGAATATCTTACTACAACACAAAATGAATTGAAAACGGCAGTTGATAATTATGTTTCGCTTTTTGAAGAAGATATGATTATGAGCTATATTGATGATAAGGGACTTGATAGTTATTATGTTGATTTTTATCGTGATAATTTAATAGGGGAAATATCTTCTTTAGATATTGAGGAAGTTGAAGAATCAATTAATCAGGTGTTGGATTTATTGCAAAAAGAAGAAAATATAATTAATTTTTTGGTCGAAAATAAGGATAATTGGGAAATTCAAGATGATAATATTGTTTTTAATGATGCTAGTTTGACAAGTGAATATTTAAGGTTAGTTGATGAAATAGTAAATTCTTAATTTGCTATTTTTTTTAGTTAATAGAAAAAATACATTGACAAACGTATGTTTGTGTGATAATATTTAATTGCGGGTAATTATATATGTTATTGGAAGTGATTTAATGATTTTAAATGTTAGTGGAAGAACAGACATAGTGGCTTTTTATACACCTTGGTTTATGAATAGGTATTATGATGGGTATGTTGATGTTAGAAATCCTTTTAATTATAATTTTGTTAGTCGTATTTATTTTGATGATGTTGATTTAATTGTTTTTTGTACTAAGAATCCTCTTCCTATCATTGATTATTTGGATAAAATTGATAAACCTATATTATTTCATATTACTCTTACGCCTTATAAAGATGATATTGAGCCTAATGTATATAGAAAGGATAAGATAATTGAGGGGATTAAAAAGATATCTTCAATTATTGGTATTGATAATGTATATGTTAGATATGATCCTATTTTTTTGAGTGATAAGTATAATTTTGATTATCATAAGAGAGCTTTTGCTAGGATGTGTTTTTTATTATCGTTTTATGTAAAAAATATTATTTTTTCTTTTATAGATGATTATAAGAATGTTAGAAGAAATAGGTATATTTTAAATATGAAACCGATTAAGGAAAGTGATTTTAAAGAAATAGGAATGGCTTTTAGTTTGATTGCTTTAAAATATGGAATGACAGTACAAAGTTGTTTTGAAGATGAAAGTTTGGTTAAATATGGATTTAAGAGTGATGTTTGTTTATCTGTCGAACTTGCTTTTAAATTAACAGGAAAAGTATTTAAAAAATGGAAAGCTAGAAAGTGTGGATGTGTTGAAATGGTCGATATTGGTGTATATAATTCATGTATGAATCTTTGTAAATATTGTTATGCTAATTATGATGAGAATAAAGTTTTTAGTAATGTTAAAATGCACGATGTTAATTCATCGTTATTGATTGGACATTTAGAAGAAAATGATATAATAAAGATTAGAAAAGGTTGATTTTCTTTAAGGGGTAATTTATAATTATGTTAGTAAGGTGATACAATGATCTATATTACTAAATATCATATTCCCTTGGGAAATATTACTCTTGCTAGTGATGGAGAAAGTTTGGTTGGGTTATGGTTTGATGGTCAAAAATATTATGGTTATGGAATAGATGATGATTATATTTTTAAAGATGATCTAGTTATTTTTGATAAAACAAAGTTATGGCTTAAAGAGTATTTTGCTGGGAATAATCCTAATATTAAAGAATTGTCTATTTCTTTTATTACGGGTAGTTCTTTTCAAAAGTTAGTTTGGTTAGAATTAATCTGTATTCCTTATGGTAAAGTTATTAGTTATAAAGAGTTAGCTATTTTAGTAGCAAAGAAGATGGGGAAGAATAGTATGAGTTGTCAAGCTATTGGGAATGCTATAGGGCATAATCCTATAAGTATTATTGTTCCTTGTCATAGAGTAATTGGTAGTAATGGTAAATTAATGGGTTATGTTTCTGGTATAGGAAATAAAAAGGCTCTATTGGAATTAGAAAAGAGGAGTGTTTATGAGGCAGAAAAAAAATGAATATCGAAAGATATGGTGGAATGAGAAAAAAGATGGCTATCTTTGGATATTATTAGGGGTTATTTTGGCTTGTATAGGTTTAGTGGGGGTTATTATTATTTATGTTTTGGATCAGAAAATGGAATTGTTTAATTATCCTATACAACTTATTTTTTATGGTTTGATGTTAGTTTTGACTTTTATTGGTGGTGGTTTGGATTTGGTTGGAGAAATGAAGTTTAATAAGGATTTTCGTAATTATATGCATAAAAATAAATAGGTTTAGAGGGATAATGATGGAAGTTGATGTTATTTTAAATAAATTAAGTTACTCTAAATTTAGAAGTAGTTTTAGACTTAGAGAAAAAGAGATTGCTTATATTAATGATAAAGGGTTAGATGTTATTAGGAAACATGCTTATGATTTTATTAATAAAAGATTGGCTTCGGATAATATACCTAATGATGGTAAGCAGACACCAATGAGAGGACATCCTGTTTTTATTGCTCAGCATGCTACTGGGACTTGTTGTAGGGGATGTTTGGAAAAATGGCATCATATTAGTAAAAATAGAAAACTTACTGATAATGAGATTGATTATGTGGTATGTGTTATTATGGAATGGATTAAGAGACAGTTAGATGATTATTCTAAAAAGTAAAATACTTATTATACCTGAGATAATGGCATGAAAGATACGTCCTATTATAAAGGGTTTATATGATATATCGGTATCGGATAATTCGGATATTATTTGCATATGAACAGATAAGCCACCGAATGATAGGAATATACTGGATATTACTACTTTGTATATATCGGGTATGTTTAGGATACTTAAGTCTTTAAGACCCATGGTTATTTCTAATAGACCTTTGGTAAGCATAGAGTTATATGCACCAAGGTTTAAATTGTGAATAATAAGTGTTGATAATATTAGGAAACATGTTAAAGTACCTAGAATCATCAGTAGGGTATCGATTGAACTTTTTATGCTTTTACTTAGGACAATACCAAAATTTTGATTATTAGGGGAAAATGTATTATAATTGTTACTAGGAGAGTAAGAACTTTTACTTCTTATGATAATACCTAGAATTATGTTACTTAAATAATGACTTATAAGAATAATTAGACCATATTTTTTATTATTTAGAAAAAAGATAGCAACAGTTCCTAGAATGAAAAGGGGATTAGAGAAATGGGTAAAGATGAGAATATGTTCGGCTTCTTTTTTTGTTATAATTCCTTTTTGATACATATTTTTGGTATTTCTTGCACTTGATGGAAAACCTGATAACATACTTAATAGAAAAATAATGATACAATTTTCGTTTGTATTAAATATTTTGCTAAAGGCTTTTTTTAAGAATGTTGGTATGTATTTGACAATATTATAATTAATTAATATATCAGATAGGACAAAGATGGGGAAAAGAGATGGTATGATATTTTTAACCCATATATTGAGAGAGAAAGAGATGGTATTAAATATTAGTTCTCTATTTAGGAGAATATTTATTAAAATAATAGTAGTTATTAAAATTATAATGGTATTTAAAGATATTTTTTTCATATTAAATAATATGAAGTTATATTTATTTTATAATAGGGGAGGAATTAAATGTTAAAGTTTTTTAAAGAACATCGTTTTTATATTATTACACTTGTTATTTGTATTGTGGTTTTAAATCTTCATGTTCCTTATTATATTGAGGCACCAGGAGGTACTATTGATATTGGTAATAGAATTAAAATTGATGGTGAAGAAAAGATTAATGGTAGTTTGAATTTGTTATATGTTTCTGAGTATGATGGTACTGTTGCAACTCTTATAGTGGGACTTATAATGCCTAATTGGGATATTTATGGGATAGAGGATATTCAGGTTAATGATGAAGATTATGGTACTATTATTGAAAGAAATAGGATTATGTTAGATAATGCTAATGATAATGCAATGTATGTTGCTTATGTGAAAGCGGGTAAAGAGATAAAAGTTACTGATTATAGAAATATAGTTCTTGCCACTACTGGTGAACATGATGGTTCTCTTATGGTGGGAGATGAAATTGTTAAAGCTTCAGGAATTGAACTTGAAGATGTTTCAATGTTAAAAGAGATAATTGATAGTAAAGATGTAGGTGATAGTATTAAACTTGAAATTATGAGAAACGATGAAGTAATGGAGGTTAATACTAGTATTAAGGAAGAAAATGGCCAAAAAATAATTGGTGCGGTTATTATTACTGATTATGATTTTGAATATAGTCCTTCTTTGGAACTTGAGTTTAAGAGTAGTGAAAGTGGATCATCTGGTGGATTAATGACAGCAATTGGTATTTATGATACATTGGTTGATGATGATATTGTTAATGGTAGGAAAATTGCAGGAACGGGAACGATTAATATCGATGGTACGGTAGGAGAAATTGATGGTATTAAATATAAGATCATGGGTGCTCATAAAAATAATGTTGATTTAGTATTAGTTCCAGAAGGTAATTATGAAGAAGCTATTAAGGTTAATGATGAATATGACTATGGACTTGAAATTGTCAGTGTTAAGACATTTGATGATGCTATTGAATATCTTATGGATAATTAAATAAATATTATTAAATAAATGTTAATCATTAGTTAAAATGTCACCGATTGATATGATTTAAAAATATCGTATTTGCTTTTGTTTTTTTATAAAAAATGATAAAAGAAAAATAACTACTTAGTAAAGGGTAAAATGAACTCTGCGAGCCCTTGACAAAGTAGTTATTTTTCTTTTTTTGAGTATTTAACAACACAAAAGCAAAAATATAAACTTTATTTAGTCTTTAATATTTGTTTTTACTCTTTCATCTCTTTTTTTTAAAAACTGTTCAAGTTGTTTTTGGTTATCTATTCTTAATTGCTCTCTTTTTACTGGATCTTGCCTATGACCTTCAATTTGTTTCGTATCATAAAATATTCCATAATACTTAACTCTAATTATTTTTGTTAGTACATTCTCAAAAACTTGTATTTCTGTTCCTTTATAAATTTGTTTTATAGAGAAATCTTTATCTAATATTTGATAATAATTGTTATTCCAAGAAATCATATTGCCACTCAATATAATCCTTTTGTCTCTGATACATAAAATATTAGATAAATCTACATCATCTAAAGGGACAAAAGAAGTTTCTTCTTCTTTAGGTTCGTAAGCATATTTATGGTTTAAATAATTACAATAATAATCATTAAAGAAGTTATTTAATTCATCAATTGATTCAACATTAAATCTTTTAATGTCATTTACTAATCTGTTTTGAATTGTGTTATTCCATTTTTCTATTTTGCCTTTAGCTTGAGGAGTATTAGCAGCGATAATGTTAATTCCTAAATCTTCACACATCATACCAAATTGTGTTAAATTACCATCAATAGGACTAATTAAAATAGTATGTTTATCACAATAAATATTTTCGGGAATACCATATTTAGTAACTAATATATCTAACATATGAACATATCCTTCTAAGCATTCTGTGGGCATAAACCAACCACATAAACATTCGCCAGTAGCATC